>NZ_JBEYWW010000009.1:0-191588 GCF_040644635.1 Microbispora sp. NPDC046933
ATGCCGGGCATGCACGGCAGTGTCTCGGCGGTGGGCGCGCTGCAGCGCTCGGACCTGCTGATCGCGCTGGGCACCCGCTTCGACGACCGAGTGACGGGCCGGTTGTCCAGCTTCGCGCCGCACGCCAAGGTGATCCACGCCGACATCGACCCGGCGGAGATCTCCAAGAACCGTCACGCCGACGTGCCGATCGTGGGCGACTGCCGGGAGGTGATCGGGGATCTGATCACGGCGGTGCGGGCCGAGCAGGCCGAGGGCCGCAAGGGCGACTACGCCGAGTGGTGGAAGATCCTCAACGGCTACAAGGAGACCTACCCGCTGGGGTATGAGGAGTTCGCCGACGGGTCGCTGGCCCCGCAGTACGTGATCGAGCGGTTGAGCGCGCTGGTGGGGCCGGAGGCGATCTACACCGCGGGTGTGGGGCAGCATCAGATGTGGGCGGCGCAGTTCGTCAAGTACGAGCACCCGGGGACGTTCATCAACTCCGGTGGGGCGGGCACGATGGGCTTTTCCGTGCCGGCCGCGATGGGTGCCAAGATGGGCTGCCCGGACAAGGTCGTGTGGGCCATCGACGGCGACGGGTGTTTCCAGATGACCAACCAGGAGCTGGCGACCTGCGCGATCGAGGGTGTGCCGATCAAGGTGGCTGTGATCAACAACGGCAACCTCGGCATGGTGCGCCAGTGGCAGACGCTGTTCTACGACGAGCGGTATTCCAACACCGACCTGCAGCAGGTCAAGCGGATTCCGGACTTCGTGAAGCTCGCCGAGGCGTACGGTTGTGTCGGCCTGCGGTGTGAGCGTCCGGAGGATGTGGACGAGACGATCCGCAAGGCCATGGAGATCAACGACGTGCCGGTGGTGGTCGACTTCGTCGTCCACAAGGACGCCATGGTCTGGCCCATGGTCGCCGCGGGCACCAGCAACGACGACATCAAGTACGCCCGCGACATGGCGCCGAACTGGGAGGGTGGAGAATGAGCCCCGCCCCGGCCCGACGCGACAACGACCAGCAGTGCGAGGAGATGGCATGAGTCGGCACACGCTGTCCGTCCTGGTGGAGAACAAGCCGGGCGTGCTGGCCCGGGTCGCCGCGCTGTTCAGCCGTCGCGGGTTCAACATCGACTCGCTGGCCGTCGGACCCACCGAGCACGATGACATCTCGCGGATGACCATCGTCGTCAACGTGGAGGACCTCCCGCTGGAGCAGGTCACCAAGCAGCTCAACAAGCTGGTCAACGTCATCAAGATCGTCGAGCTCGACAACAGCCAGTCGGTGCAGCGCGAGCTGATGTTGATCAAGGTGCGGACCGACTCCGAGAGCCGGTCCCACGTCCTCGAACTCGTGAACCTCTTCCGGGCGCGCTGCGTGGACGTGGCCCCGGACGCGGTCACGATCGAGGTCACCGGGACGACCGACAAGCTGGAGGCGTTCGTCCGGGTCCTTGAGCCGTACGGCATCAAGGAGCTCGTGCAGTCGGGCATGGTGGCCATCGGCCGCGGCGCCCGTTCCATCACCGACCGCTCGCTTCGCGCCCTCGACCGCAGCGCATAGCCGTATGGCAGGCACGTCGCGACGGACAACCCGTGAAAGGCAAGCAAGTGACTGAGATCTTCTACGACGACGACGCCGACCTGTCGATCATCCAGGGCCGCCACGTCGCGGTGCTGGGCTACGGCAGCCAGGGCCACGCGCACGCGCTGAGCCTGCGCGACTCGGGCGTTGACGTCCGGGTCGGCCTGCCCGAGGGCTCCAAGAGCCGGGAGAAGGCCGAGGCCGACGGGCTGCGCGTGCTGTCGCCGGGCGAGGCCGTCGAAGAGGCCGACCTCACGATGATCCTCGCGCCGGACCACGTCCAGCGGCACCTGTACGCCGAGCACGTCGCGCCGAACCTCGTCGAGGGCGACGCGCTGTTCTTCGGCCACGGCCTCAACATCCGCTACGGCCTCATCGAGGCCCCGGCGGGCGTGGACGTCGCGATGGTGGCCCCGAAGGGCCCGGGCCACCTCGTCCGCCGCCAGTACTCGGCCGGCCGCGGCGTGCCCTGCCTGGTCGCCGTCGAGCGCGACGCCACCGGCAACGCCTGGCCGCTCGTGCTGTCGTACGCCAAGGGCATCGGCGGCACCCGCGCCGGCGCGCTCAAGACGACCTTCACCGAGGAGACCGAGACCGACCTGTTCGGTGAGCAGGCCGTGCTGTGCGGCGGCGTCTCCGAGCTGATCAAGGCCGGGTTCGAGACCCTGATCGAGGCCGGCTACCAGCCGGAGGTCGCCTACTTCGAGTGCCTCCACGAGATGAAGCTGATCGTGGACCTGATGTACGAGGGCGGCATCTCCAAGATGTACTGGTCGGTGTCCGACACCGCGGAGTACGGCGGCTACACTCGCGGCCCGCGCGTGGTCAACGAGGAGACCAAGAAGGAGATGCGCCGCATCCTGGACGAGATCCAGGACGGCCGCTTCGCCCGCGAGCTGGTCGAGGAGTTCGACTCCGGCCAGACCAACTTCAAGCGCTACCGCGAGGAGCTGGCGGGCCACTCCATCGAGCAGACCGGCGGCAAGCTCCGCCCGATGATGAGCTGGCTCAAGGGCGAGCAGGCCTGACGCTCCCGAACGCTCGCGTGACCGCGGCGCCGCACCCCGCCCACAAGGTGGGGAGCGGCGCCGCGTCGCGTTTCCCGGACCCCGCCGTCGTCGCCGGCCGGGCACCGGGCACTGCCCTGAAGACCGCCGAGCGCGTGCCACCCGTCCCGGCCGCCGGGGTCGTCGGCACCGGGCGGGCTTGAGCCGGGCGCATTCGAGGTCACCGGTGGGCGGCCGAAGGCATGACGGGGCGGACTCCTGCGGCGGCGACCCGGCAGCCGCGCTGCGCGCGGTCGCCACGGCGAGGCCCGCCGCTCACGTCTGTGTCAGGTCGTGTCCCGTGACGGCGGGATCAGGCCGGGAGCGAGACCAGGAACACGCAGTCGCCGAAGGCCACCTCGTCGCCGGCCCGCACGGACGCGGGGCCGACCAGGCGCCAGCCGTTCAGGCGGGTGCCGTTCATCGAGCCGAGGTCGACGAGCAACCAGGAGTCGTGCTCCCGCCGCAGCTCGGCGTGGACCCGTGAGACGGTCAGATCGGCGAGGACGAGGTCGCAGGAGGAGCCGCGGCCGACCAGATAACGGGCCCGGCCGTCGGCAGGCAGGGCGAGCCGGGGCAGCCGGGGACGCCGCCAGGCGGACTCGATCCGGCTGCTGAGCTCCGACACGGAGGCGACGGCGTCGGTGATCCTTCTGCGCCAGCGCCCGCGGTGCGGGAGGTCGGCGACCAGTTCGTCCAGCTCGGTGCGGTTGCGAGCGCGAAGTGCCAGGTCCACCCGGCCGACGAAGGTCTCCATGGACAGGCGTCCTTCGGCGGCCCGGTCACGGAGCTCGCTGAGGGCGCGCTCGCGGTCCCCGTCCGAGGCGCGAACCGGGGGAGAGCTCATGATTGGAAGTATCCGTCGCAGTGGTCCGAGGTGTCCAGAAGACCGCCCTATTCCCCTCCAATCTCGGCACGGGAGCGGGGCCGCCGGGCGTGGCGTCCCCGCTCCCGGGCCAAACCGGCGGCGTCTCTACTGCCGGCCGAAGTCCTGGGTCCAGTACGGGCCGCCGGCGGCGACGTGCCCGACCCCGATGTCGGTGTAGGAGCAGTCGAGGATGTTCTTGCGGTGTCCTTCGCTGTTCATCCAGCCCTGCACCACCGCCTGGGCCGTGGGGTAGCCCTTGGCGATGTTCTCCGCCGCCGCCCGCCAGGTGTAACCGGCGGCCGTGATGCGGGCGGAGAAGGAGCGGCCGTCCTGCGAGGTGTGGTCGAAGTAGTTCTTGGCGGACATGTCGGCTGAGTGGGCGTACGCGGCGGCGCGCAGACGCGCGTCGTGCTTCAGCGGGCCGCAGCCCGCCTTCGCGCGCTCGACGTTGGTGAGGCGCACCACCTCGTTCTCGATGGCGGTGCCCACGGCGGAGCCACTCGTGGGAGAGGCGCTGGGAGCGGCGGAGGCGGCGGCGCTCGCGGAGGGACTCGCGCTGGAGGCCGTGGTGGGGGCCGTGGTGGGGACCGTGGAGGGGCCGGCCGTGGGGACGGCGGTGGGGCTTGGGGAAGAGGTGGCCGTGGGAACCGGCGTGGGGACGTCGCAGTCGAGGCGCACCGGCCTCGACCGCGACAGGTGGCCGCGGTAGTCGGTGACGACGCTGTAGTACGCACCGTCCGCGCAGGTCAGGGCGACGACGACGCGCGCGTTCCTGACCACCTTGGAGCCGCTCTTGACCACGCGGTCGGGGCCCGGCCTGGTGTTCACGATCCGGACCCGGAAACGGGCGTGGTCGGTGCAACCGGCCCGCGAGCCCGCCGCGCGGATCTTGCCGTCCACGGTGACGTAGGGCTTCGCGGCGGCGACCCGGCAGCCCGCGTGCTGGGCCTCGGCCTGAGCGGGGCCGGCCGCCATGCCGACGGCCGCGACGCTCCCGAGGCACAGGACCGCTCCGAGCGCTCTGTTCACGATCATTCCTCCAGTGGGGGTTAGACGCTGGGGAAGTCGTCATTATGGTGCGCTCTGAACCGACATGTGGTGATAAATCGGTCCAAACCTAAAGTATCTACCTTCTCTTAAACCTCCCTTATGCTGCATACGCCCTGAGATGTCCGATAATTCGCAGGTCACCGGCATGATCGGGGAAGGGAACGCCTTGAGGTGTGCTTAAGGTCGCGGCGAGGGCGCCGCCTGCCCGCGCACCGCCTGCCCGCGCACCGCCTGCCCGCGCACCGCCTGCCCGCCACGCCTGCCCGCGCACCGCCTGGTCGAGCAGGTCGTGCTCTACCCGTCGGAGCGGGCCGCGCGGGCGATGATCGCCGCACCGCTCCTGCGCGACGGGCGGATCTCCGAGATCACCTACTCCTCGGACCGGAGCACTTCGCCGGGTTCGGGCCGCCCGCCGTCCTGCCCGCCGTCCTGCCCGGTGGTCTCCCGGCCGGTGACGGCGGCCGCTGAGGCCGTGGCCCCGGCCGTGCCGGTGACGGCGGCGAGGCGGTCGGCGGTCAGGTTGTACTTGAGGGTCATCAGCACGCCCGCGAACGTGATCAGGGCGGGCACCACGGTCACGCCGACCATCACGGCGACGTGGGCGCCGTCCGTCTGGGTCACCGGGTGCTCGGGATCGGAGGAGACGAAGCCCCCCACGCTCAGCACCCACCCGTACGTGGTCGCCCCGAGCGCCGCCACCGCGTTCTCCACCGCGGTCCACAGGCCGGTGAAGACCCCGCCCCTGCGCTCGCCGCTCACCGCGCCGTCGTACGCGATGACGTCGGCCAGCATGGAGAACTGCAGCAGTTGCAGGCCCGCGTAGCCGACTCCCACGATCATCACGCACAGGTGCGCGTACAGCTCGCCGAGCGCGGGCGTCGCGAGGATCAGCAGCGCACCGGCCGTGAACAGCAGGCCGGACAGGATCATCGCGCCGCGCTTGTCGAGCTTGCGGGCCAGCCACACCCACAGCGGCATCGTGACCAGCATCGGCCCCACGAGCGCGGCGAAGAGCGTGGTGGTGGCGGAGGTGTCGTCCAGCGAGTAGGCGGCGAAGTAGGGCGCCCCCGCGAGCATCACGCCGGCCCCGAGCGTCTGCGCGGAGCTGAGCCCGAGCAGCCACAGGAACTGCTTGCTCGTGCGGGCGGCGGCAAGCTGCTCCCGCAGCGTCCCCTCGGACTTCTGCTGGCCGGTGAAGGGGGCGCGGGCCGTGCCGAAGAAGGAGCCGAGCATCGCGACGAGCAGGATCACGCCGAAGGCGACGCCCATGGTGCGATACCCGTCGGCCGTCTCGCCGGCGATCATCGGGGCGAGGATGCCGCTCATCGCGATCCCGACCGCGATGAGGACCATGCGCCACTGCAGCAGAGAGGTCCGCTCGTGGTAGTCCGTGGTCATCTCCGCGGGCATCGCCTTGTACGGCACCTCGTAGAGGGCGTATCCGGTCGCGGCGATCAGGAAGGCGATGCCCACGTACAGGGCGGCGGGCACGCCGGTGAGCGGCGGCCCGGCGAACATGAGGGCGAACGACACCGGCAGCACGAGGGCGCCGGCGAGCAGCCAGGGCCGGCGCGGTCCCCAGCGGGAGACCGTGCGGTCCGACCACCGGCCGACCAGAGTGTTGGCGACCAGGTCCCAGGCCTTGGGCAGGAAGAGCACCACGCCCGCGAACGCGGCCGGCACCGCGAGCACGTTCGTCATGTAGAAGAGCAGCAGCAGCCCGGGGATTGTGGAGAAGTTGGCCGTGCAGAACGAGCCGACGGCGTACCCGAGGCGAACCCCGAGGGAGACCTTCGACGGGGAGGGCGTCGCCGCCGTGGAAACCATGGCGACATTCAAGCCGAGCAAGCGTCCGTTCGGAAGGACCCTTCCGCAACGGTTCGGCGGCTGCCCTGTGTCCTGCCGATCTCCGCCGGACGGCTCCGGCGGAGATCGGCGACGGGGTTCCGGCTCAGTCGCGCACGTCGGGGCAGACGACGTGCGCGCCGACCTCGATCAGGCGGCGTTCGGTGTGAGCGTCGGCGACACGGGCCATGAGCACCGGGGCCTCGCTGGCGGCCAGCTGCGGCAGCCGGGAGCGCACCCGCCGGTGCAGCTCCTTGACGATGTCGTCGGCGGCGAGGGTGTGCACCTTGACATGCAGCATGATCCCCCACAGCCCGGCGGCCGTCCGCGCCTCGGAGATCCAGACGTGGTGGACGTACGGATACTCCGGCAGCAGCTCGGCGACCGCCACCCGCAGCGCCGGCAGGATCGGATGGCGCGTCCTGCGGTAGCCCGGGTCCACGACCTGCATCGCCCCCGACAGGTGCTGGCGGGGGGCGGGCACCCACTGCGACGGAAGCGCGGAGGGCGCCGCCGCGACCGGGGCGGGCACGGGCGGGGCGGGCGGCGGGGGAGCCTGCCGCGTGGCCTGCGCGCGCGTCACGGTCGCCATCGCGCCCGTGGCGTACGCCGTGGGGGCGGTGGAGCCCATGGCCGACAGCGCGGGAGCGGCACCGGTGCGGGTCTCCTCCAGGTAGCGCCGCAGGTCGTCGATCGGCACCGCGGCGGCGGCGGGACCGGCCGCGTCGATCACGATCTCGCGCACGCCCGTGACGCGCTGGATGTCGAGGATGGTGTCGGCGTCGCACGCCGACAACGAGTGGCTGCCACGGTGCCGGGCGTAGGTCGCCGGCCCCGTGTAGCCCAGCAGAACGCGTTCGCCGTTCTGCGTCGTGCCGAGCACCACGGAGCGGTCGGGGCGGACCGCCACCAGGATGCCCCGCTCCGCGAGAGCCGCCAGGAGTTGCCGGGGGCTGCCATGTCGCGCGAGAACGTCGCCCAGGGAGGGGTTCCCGATGCTCATAGCCTGAACGATAGGGACTGGACCATGGCGAATCAGGCTAATCCCCAAGATTAGGTGCGATCAATACCGAGATGGGTTGCAGTCCGTATGGATCACGAGTAAGCGGGGTACATCGACCGGCTGGGCCCGTACGTGAGCAAGCCTCATGAACCCCGCCGGTCCCACCCGCACCTCCTCTCGCGCGTACCCCTCCCCGCGGCTCGATGAGGCGATCGTCGCCGGCCCCGGGCGACGGCGGCCGGCCACCCCCGCCTCGCGCCGCGTCGCCGTCGCCCGCCGCGCCGGCGGTAGCCCCCCTGAACCCGGTGCGGGTGCCGGTCCAGGAAACCGCGGGCGGCTGCCGCTTCTGCGTCGCAATAAGGAGATATTGACGACACAACCGCTCATCCAGTTCGAAATGCTGTTATTCGCGATTGGCGGGACATTGTCAATCTGTGCCGGTCAACGAATCAATAAGAATGCGCAAGGGGCGCCCGGCGCTCGTTTGCCTCTGCCGGCCGGCGCAGCCACCGGGTCTCCTGTCGGCTACCAGAGCCCGGTGGGTGACCCGGACGACTGCGAGGAGGAAGACTGCGATCTGAAGAAGATCCTCTCTCCTCTCACCCCGCAAAAGGTCAAGGTGGTGCAGGGCCCGCGGGGACCCCAGGGCCCGCCCGGACCGCGGGGACCCCAGGGCCCGCCCGGACCGCGAGGGCCGCAGGGCCCGCCCGGACCCACCTCGTGCATCGACTCGACCAACCACGGCGGTGACAAGTGGGTCTCCTACGTACCGCAGCCGGGGCGGCTCTTCATCTGGCGCCCGGCCGGCGGCGGCGGGCTTCCGGCGGCGTGGCTCCAGTTCACGCGAGGGGTCCCCGCCAACGTGGTCTGCTCCACGGTCACGGTGACCGATGACCTCCTGCACGTCACGGTTCTGACCAGGGACCCGAACACGGGCACCAAGAGGGTGCTGGAGTCGGACTGCACCATCAATCCCAACAACGCGAACTTCCCGTTCAATCCGAACGGCAATCTGCCGAACGGCACCCCGAGGTGCACCGCCTTCCGGGAACTCTCGCCGCCGACACCGCAGCGACTGATGAGCACCCAGCCTATTCAGGAGTCCGGCGTCAATTCTTGACAGGCCGTTTTCGGCCGGGCCTGGGCTGAGCCGTTCCGGGCCGCGGAAAGAATCACGAGTGAAATGACGAGGCGATCGCCGATCGCTTCGTCATTTCCGTCTTCGGCGCTGTGACAGCAGGATGAGGGCCGCGGGCGACAGGGCCAGAGGTGGGGTCCGGTGCCGCCCGGACCGAGGGATCTGAGACCGGGTCGTCGTGCCGCCGCGACTCCGCCGAGATACTTGGGCGTCTCGCATGCCGGGCGCTCGTGAGAGCTTTCACAAGGCCCGGATAGACTCACGTCGTCCGCGCTGTCGCACTTCACGAAGGACTCACCCAGTGAACAAGCCCGTCGTACTTGTCGCAGAAGAGCTCTCAGAAGCGGGTCTCGCCGTGCTCGGCGCGGATTTCGAGGTCCGGCACACCGACGGCGCCGACCGGTCGCAGCTGCTGCCCGCCCTCGCCGACGTGGACGCCCTGATCGTGCGCAGCGCCACGCAGGTGGACGCGGAGGCCATCGCGGCGGCGCCCAAGCTGCGCGTCGTCGCCCGCGCCGGCGTGGGCCTGGACAACGTCGACGTCGAGGCCGCGACCAAGGCCGGCGTCATGGTCGTGAACGCCCCGACCTCCAACATCACCAGCGCCGCCGAGCACACGGTCGCGCTGATCCTCGCCAGCGCCCGCAACGTCGCCCAGGCGCACTCCGCGCTCAAGGACGGCGAGTGGAAGCGCTCGAAGTACACCGGCGTCGAGCTCGACGAGAAGGTCATCGGCATCCTCGGCCTCGGCAAGATCGGCCAGCTCGTCGCGCAGCGCCTGCAGCCGTTCGGCGTCGAGATCATCGCGTACGACCCCTACCTGCAGCCGGCCCGGGCGGCGGCGATGGGCGTGCGGCTGGCGTCGCTGGAGGAGGTGCTCCAGCAGGCCGACTTCATCACGGTCCACCTGCCGAAGTCGAAGGAGACCATCGGTCTCATCGGCGACCGCGAGCTGCACATGGTCAAGCCGACCGTCCGGCTGGTCAACGTCGCCCGCGGCGGGATCATCGACGAGAACGCCCTCTACTCCGCCCTCAAGGAGGGCCGTGTCGCGGGTGCGGGCATCGACGTGTTCGCCAAGGAGCCCTGCACCGACAGCCCGCTGTTCGAGTTCGACCAGGTCGTCGTGACGCCGCACCTCGGCGCCTCCACCCACGAGGCCCAGGAGAAGGCCGGCACGCAGGTCGCCCGCAGCGTCAAGCTGGCGCTCGCCGGCGAGTTCGTGCCCGACGCGGTGAACGTCCAGGGCGGCGCGGTCGCCGAGGACGTCAAGCCGGGCCTGCCGCTCACCGAGAAGCTGGGCCGCATCTTCACCGCGCTCGCGGGCGAGGTGGCCACCCGCCTGGACGTCGAGATCCGCGGCGAGATCGCCGCGCAGGACGTCCGGGTCCTGGAGCTGGCCGCGCTCAAGGGCGTCTTCACCGACGTCGTCGAGGACGCGGTGACCTACGTCAACGCGCCGCTGCTGGCCAAGGACCGCGGCGTCGTGGTCGAGCTGGTCACCAGCGCGGAGAGCCCCGACTGGCGCAACGTCATCACCGTGCGCGGCGTGCTCGCCGACGGCCGCACCGTCTCGGTCTCCGGCACCCTGTCCGGCCCCCGGCAGATCACCAAGATCGTCGAGGTCAACGGCTACGCGATGGAGATCGAGCCGACCGAGCACCTGGCGTTCTTCACCTACGCCGACCGCCCCGGCATCGTCGGCATCGTCGGCCGCCTGCTCGGCGAGCAGAACGTGAACATCGCCTCCATGCAGGTCTCCCGGGACGTGAAGGGCGGCAAGGCGCTCATCGCGCTGACGGTCGACACGGCGATCCCGTCCGAGGTCGTCGAGCAGATCGCGGGGGAGATCGGCGCCGACAGCGGCCGTACGGTCGACCTGGAGGACTGACACCCCGGCATCCGCTCACCGGACGGCTCGGCGCCCCGCGCGCCGGGCCGTTCTGTTTTTCCCGCTCGCGTTTCTCATCCCGCGTTTTCCCGTCCTGCGGACCGCGTCTCACGAAGT
Source organism: Microbispora sp. NPDC046933 (assembly GCF_040644635.1). Lineage (NCBI taxonomy): Bacteria > Bacillati > Actinomycetota > Actinomycetes > Streptosporangiales > Streptosporangiaceae > Microbispora > Microbispora sp. NPDC046933. The sequence goes on from NZ_JBEYWW010000009.1 coordinate 10,535, forward strand.
GAGATACTAGGTCGTCCTACGAGATTGTGGGGTAGTCTTGCGATGACGAGGCGCCCCGCACTTCTACCTGCCGCGACGGGGCCTGATCAGGGCAGGCCGGCCCGTCGCGGAGCGCGGCGCCGCCGGCCTTCGGCTCGCCCGTGACGCGTGACCCGCGTTCCATCGGTGGCCGACGTTCCGGATCCGCGACAGGCGGATCCGCTCTCAGCATTCCTCCGTCGAAGTGAGAATCGCGATGTACGACATGTATCCCTGGGGCCGTTCCGAGGACGCTGAGGACGAGGCGGCCGCGGCCCTGCAGATCGCGCTCGACCGCCGCGACAACGGGGGCGTACCGCAGCGCTGACCCGGTCGCGATCGGCGGGACCGCCCACCCTCCGGATGTGCCAATCTTGAGTGCGTGGTGAGCATCGGCGGTGGGGCCGCGAACACGACCAGCCTGCTCCGGCTGATCAACCAGCGGGCGGTGTTCACCGAGATCTTCCGCCTCGGCAAGGCCTCGCGCCCCGAGCTCGCCCAGGTGACCGGACTGTCGAAGCCGACGATCTCGATGGCGCTGGCCGACCTGGAGCGTGCCAGGCTCGTCCGTCCGGTCGGGCTGCGCACCGGCGGCACCGGCCGCGCCGCGCTGCTCTACGAGATCAGGCCGGAGGCGGGCTGGGTGCTCGCCGCCGACATCGGCCGCACCACCGTGCGGCTCGCCCTCGCCGACCTCGTGGGCGACGTCGTCGTCCGCAGGCAGGAGCCCTCGTCGGCGTCGTCGTACGACGCCCTGCGGGAGCAACTGGTGCGGATGGCGGCCGAGGCCGTCGCCGAGGCCGGTCTCGAGCCCGGCGACGTCACCGTCACCGTGTTCGGCACCCCGGGGATCCACGACAAGGAGAGCGGGGCGCTCCGGCTCGCGCCGAACCTGCCCGGCTGGGAACGCCCCGGCGCGGTGGACGCGCTGGCCGGCGTGACGGGCTCGCCCTACACGGTGGAGAACGACGTCGACCTGGCGGCGGTGGGGGAGGGCGCCTACGGCCTGGGCAAGGGGGTCTCCCACTTCGTCCTCGTGTCCATCGGGACGGGCGTCGGCATGGGCGTGGTCATCGACGGCGGTCTCTACCGGGGCGCCCGGGGAGCGGCCGGCGAGATCTCGTATCTGCCGGTGGGCCTGCCGGTGGGTGAGGACGGCCCGGGCCTTGACCATGGGCGCGGCATGTTCGAGTCGGTCGCCTCCGCTGACGGCGTCGTCGCGGCGGCGGCACGCCTCGGCATGGCGGCGGCCACGGCGAAGGAGGTCTTCGACGCCGCGCGCGGCGGCGACGTGGTCGCGCGCGGGGTGGTGGACGCCGAGGCCGACCATGTCGCCCGCGCCCTCGCCGGGGTGATCGCCGTGCTCGATCCCGAGCTGGTCGTGCTCGGCGGCGGCATCGGCGCACAGGCCGGCGACCTGCTCGCCGGTCCGGTGGCGGAGCGGCTGGAGACGCTGGTGGCCCTCACGCCGCCGCGGATCGAGGTGTCCACGCTCGGGCCGGACGCGGTGATCCTCGGGGCGCTGGCGGTCGGGCTGTCCACGGCACGCGACCTCGTCTTCGAGCGTGCCGTCGCGGCGGGACCCGCCTGACCGGGTACGTATGCCCCGGTATGGACCGAATAGTGAGATCGGTGTTTCGATCTCCGAGACAACCGGTAAGGTACACGCATGGAGTCGAGCAACATCCGCCTGGCAGTCATCCCCGGTGACGGTATCGGCACCGAGGTGGTCGCCGAAGGCCTCAAGGTCCTCAACGCCGCGGGCGTCAAGTCCGAGACCACCGAGTACGATCTCGGTGCCAAGCGCTACCACGCGACCGGACAGACGCTTCCCGACGAGGTGCTCGACGAGCTGCGCGGCTACGACGCGATCCTGCTCGGCGCCGTCGGCGACCCGAGCGTGCCGCCCGGCGTCCTGGAGCGCGAGCTGCTGCTGCGCCTGCGCTTCGAGCTCGACCACTACGTGAACCTCCGCCCGGTCAAGCTGTTCCCCGGCGTGACGACCCCGCTCGGACAGGCCCGCCCCGAGGACATCGACATGGTCGTCGTCCGCGAGGGCACCGAGGGCCCGTACGCCGGTGCCGGCGGCGTGATGCGCCGCGGCACGCCGCAGGAGATCGCCACCCAGGAGTCCCTGAACACGGCCTACGGCGTCGAGCGCGTCGTGCGTTACGCCTTCGAGAAGGCCCTCGGCCGGCCGCGCCGCAAGCTGACGCTGGTCCACAAGACCAACGTGCTGACGTACGCGGGCGACCTGTGGGCGCGCACCGTCGACCGGCTCAGCCTGGAGTTCCCCGAGGTCGAGACCGACTACTGCCACGTCGACGCGGCCTCGATGTTCTTCATCACCCAGCCGCAGCGGTTCGACGTGATCGTCACCGACAACCTCTTCGGCGACATCCTGACCGACATCGGCGCGGCGGTCGCCGGCGGCATCGGCCTGGCGGCCAGCGGCAACGTCAACCCGGCCCGCACGGCGCCGTCCATGTTCGAGCCCGTTCACGGCAGCGCGCCGGACATCGCGGGCCAGGGCAAGGCCGACCCGACCGCCACCATCCTGTCGGTCGCCATGCTCCTCGACCACCTCGGCCACGCCGAGGCGTCGGCCCGGGTCGAGCAGGCCGTGGCCGACGACCTGATCGAGCGCCAGAGCGCGTGGACGGCGCGCTCCACCCGCGAGATCGGCGACGACATCGCCGCCCGAGTAGCCGGCTGATCCCCGGCCGCTCATCCCGACATCACGCGCATGGCGGCCCGGTATGGGCCGCCATGCGCTTTTTCATACCTGCCAAATGCCCTAGTTTTCCCTTAGCCGACTCGTCGCACAATTACTACGACGACGAAGAGAGAAGGACCTCGCCATGACCACCCACCTCAGGTTCGACGTGCAGCTCAACCCGCAGGCCCGCAGTGTGGCCGAGCGTGAGCAGGTGCTGGCGAGCCCCGGCTTCGGTCAGGTCTTCACCGACCACATGATCTCCATCGACTGGACCGAGGGGGAGGGCTGGCACGACGCGAAGCTCCAGCCGTACGGCCCGCTCGTCCTCGACCCCGCCACGTCGGTCTTCCACTACGGCCAGGAGCTGTTCGAGGGGCTCAAGGCCTACCGGCAGTCGAACGGCTCGATCGCCGCCTTCCGGCCGTACGCGAACGCGACGCGGTTCAACCAGTCCGCGCTGCGGATGGCGATGCCGGAGCTCCCCGAGGAGGCGTTCGTCGAGTCGCTCGAACTCCTCGTGCAGACCGACCGTGACTGGGTGCCGACCACGGAGGGCCACAGCCTCTACCTGCGCCCCTTCATGATCGCCACGCAGCCCGCCCTCGGGGTGAACCACCCCTCACGGAGCTACAAGTACATGGTGATCGCCTCGCCCGCCGCGTCGTACTTCACCGGTGGCCTCAAGCCGGTCTCGGTCTGGCTGTCCACCGAGTACACCCGCGCGGCGCCCGGCGGCACGGGCTTCGCCAAGTGCGGCGGCAACTACGCGGCGGCGTTCGTGGCGCAGCGGCAGGCCGTCGAGGAGGGCTGCGACCAGGTCGTGTGGCTCGACGCCTTCGAGCACCGCTGGGTCGAGGAGATGGGCGGGATGAACCTGTTCTTCGTCTTCGGCGACCGGCTCGTCACCCCCGCGCTCACCGGGACGCTGCTGCCCGGCATCACCCGTGACTCGATCCTCAGCCTGGCCGGCGAGCTGGGTTACACGGTCGAGGAGGGCAAGATCTCCATCGAGGACTGGCAGGCGGGCTGCGAGTCCGGCGAGCTCACCGAGGTCTTCGCGTGCGGCACCGCCGCCGTCGTCACCCCCGTCGGCTCGGTCAAGGGCGTCGACCGGAGCTGGACCGTCGGCGACGGCACCCCCGGGCCGGTCACGATGAAGATCCGCGAGGAGCTCGTGGGCATCCAGTACGGCAGCCGCCCCGACGCCCACCACTGGGTCCACAAGATCTGCTGACGGTCGCGGCGCCGTCCCGCCTCCCCTTCTGCCCGGTTTCCCCTTCTGCGCGGGTCGCCCGGCCGTCAGTTCGGGCAAGTGGCCGTGTCGCGAGCCGCTGCGGTCTCCGGAAGGCGTGCCTCCGGGCCGGGCTCAGCCGGACGCGCCCGGGCAGGCCGTGCCCCTCCCGAGGGACAGCGACAGCAGCCCTTCGAGCAGGCCGGCGCCCCTGCCCGCGCCGGCCCTGTCGTCGATCCCGCCGGCGATCCTGAGCAGGGGCCGCGGGGCCGGGCACGGCGCCGGCTTCGCCGGAGCGGTGAGCGTGGCCGGGGCCGCCGGAGCGGTGAACGGGGTCGCGACGGGACCCGGTGTGGGCGTCGCGGTCACCGTCACGGTGACCGTGGGCACCGGAGTGGGCCTGGCGCTGGGGGTCTTCACCGGCGCGGGAGGCGCCGGGCTCACGGTCACACGCGGGCCCGCGATGGTCACGTGCTGGGTGATGTTGCAGACCCGGGCGCGCCGGCACAGCGCGTTCTGCACGTTCGAGGATCCGCCGGCGGTGTTGGTGGACGTGTGCTGGTAGCCGTGGTTGCGCGTGGCCCCGGCCACCGACAGCTTGTCCCCGGGCCGGTCCCGCGGGTCCTTCCCCTGGGTGGTCGCGACGTTGCGCGCCGCACGATCGGCACGGCCGTGCCCGTTGTCGGCGGCGGCCCCGAGCGGGGCGACGCCGGTGACGAGCGCGGTCGAGGCCGAAGTGCCGGCGAGAAGCAGACCGGCGATCCTGCCGGTGAGAAACGCCCCGCCGCCGCGCCGACAAGTCATTCGTCGCCCCCTGTTCGGACCAGACGCCTGGTCGATCCAGACGCTGCTTGATAAAGACGAGCCCGGGCAAAGCGATCCGCCGATGCGAACCGCTTCGCGAGCGTACTCACCGAGGGGGCCCCGATCGTGTGTCCCGCGCGTCTATGGCGGGTTATTACCCGCTCATTGCCATACGTCCATCGAGCGACGTCGCCTGCCCGGCGCCCGGCCACCGGCGCCGGATCGGGGCGCCGGCCCGGCGAAACCGGCCCGGAAGTTCCCGGTTCAGTTCTTCCGGATGAGAGTGAGCCCGTCGGCGACGGTCAGGAGCACGCTCGTCACCCGGGAGTCGCGTGCGACGAGGTCGTTGAACTCTCGCATCGCGGGCACGTTGCCTCCGGCGGCGGGATCGGTGATGTCGCCGTGCTGGAGTGTGTTGTCCACGGCGATCAGGCCGCCGGACCTCAGCCGGGCCAGGATCTCCTCGTAGTAGACCGGGTAGCCCGCCTTGTCGGCGTCGATGAAGGCGAAGTCGAAGCCCTCGCCTGACGGCATGGCCCGCAGCGTGTCCGCGGCCGGGCCGAGGCGCAGGTCGATGCGGTCGTCGACGCCCGCCTTCTCCCAGTAGCGGCGGGCCACCGCCGTCCACTCCTCGCTCACGTCGCAGGCGATCAGGCACCCGTCGGCGGGCAGGCCCCTGGCGATGCAGATCGACGAGTAGCCGGTGAAGGTCCCGACCTCGACGGCCCGGCGGGCGCCGCTGAGCCGGACCAGCATGGTGAGCAGGGTGCCCTGCTCCGGCGCGATCTGCATGCTGATCCGGTCGCCCACCAGCCGGTGGGTCTCCTCGGCCAGGTCGGCGAGCAGGTCGTCGGGCGGGCTCGTGTGGGCCGCGGCGTACGCGGCGACGGCCGGTTCGATGAAATTGGCAGCCTTCATGGTCGCCACACTAGATCGTCGACGCTCTGACCTGCGCGAACACTCACCGATATCTCGTACTATGAGATCGATGTGCCAGAGGGTGACCGGCTGTGGCAAACTGCTCAGCACCATGTACTACGGTCTGCTCATTATCGGCAGGCGCGCCGGCTGAAGGACATCGCCGGCGCGCAGACCTCTCACGTCCGTGAGGGGTCTTTTTGTTTGGGCCGGTGCTGGACCGGGTCGGCGCGCGCGGCGAGACGCAACCTCGCGAAGGAGACACAGAGATGGCCGACGATCGTTTCCATGTGTACGACACGACGCTCCGCGACGGCGCCCAGCAGGAGGGGCTGAACCTCACGGTCGCCGACAAGCTGGCGATCGCACGTCACCTGGACGGCCTCGGTGTCGGCTTCATCGAGGGCGGCTGGCCGGGTGCGAATCCCAAGGACACCGAGTTCTTCCGGCGGGCTCAGACCGAGCTCGACCTGAAGCACGCGCAGCTCGCCGCGTTCGGCGCGACCCGCCGGGCGGGCGTGAAGGCCGCCGACGACCCCCTGGTGGCCGCCCTGCGCGAATCCGGCGCGCCGATCGTGACGCTCGTGGCCAAGAGCCACGACCGCCACGTGGAACTGGCCCTCCGCACCACACTGGAGGAGAACCTCGCGATGATCCGCGACACGGTCTCCCACCTGACCGCGGAGGGCCAGCGCGTCTTTCTCGACGCCGAGCACTTCTTCGACGGCTACCGCTCCAACCCCGCATACGCGCTGGAGGTGCTGCGCACGGCCGCGGAGGCCGGGGCATCGGTCGTCGCGCTGTGCGACACCAACGGCGGCATGCTCCCCGACGAGCTGGCCGACGTGGTGCACGAGGCGGCCGGCACGGGGGCCCGCATCGGCATTCACTGCCACGACGACACCGGCTGCGCGGTCGCCAACACGCTGGCCGCAGTGAAGGCCGGCGCCACGCACGTGCAGGGCTGCGCCAACGGGTACGGCGAGCGCTCCGGAAACGCCAACTTGTTCACCGTGGTGGCGAACCTCCAGCTCAAGCGGGGATTCGACCTCGTGCCGCCGCAGTCGCTGCGCGAGATGACCCGCATCGCCCACGCGATCACCGAGGTCACCAACGTCACGCCGAACTCGCACCAGCCGTACGTCGGGACGTCGGCCTTCGCGCACAAGGCGGGCCTGCACGCGTCGGCGATCAAGGTGGACCCGAACCTCTACCAGCACATCGACCCCGCCGAGGTCGGCAACGACATGCGCATGCTGGTCTCCGACATGGCCGGCCGGGCCTCGGTCGAGCTGAAGGGCCGCGAGCTGGGCTACGAGCTCACCGGCGAGCAGTCCAGGCGGCTGGTCGAGCGGGTCAAGGACCTGGAGGCCAGGGGGCACACGTTCGAGGCCGCCGACGCGTCGTTCGAGCTGCTGCTGCGCGACACGGTCGACGGCGAGCACCGGCGATACTTCACGGTCGAGTCGTGGCGGGTGATCGTCGAGCGCCGCCCCGGCGGCGACGTGGTCAGCGAGGCGACCGTCAAGCTCCACGCGAAGGGCGAGCGGATCGTCGCGACCGGCGAGGGGAACGGCCCGGTCAACGCGCTCGACAGGGCGGTGCGGCTGGCGCTGGAGAAGCTCTACCCCGAGCTGGCCGAGGTCGAGCTGATCGACTTCAAGGTCCGCATTCTGGAGGGTACGCACGGCACGGACGCGGTGACCCGGGTGCTGATCACCTCGACCGACGCGACCGGCGAGTGGGCCACGGTCGGGGTGGGCGAGAACGTGATCGAGGCGTCCTGGCAGGCGCTGGAGCAGGCGGTGACGTACGGCCTGCTGCGGGCGGGCCACAGCGCCTGACCGGCGGCGAGTCCCTTCCAGACGGCGGTACGAGTGGTGCTCACGTTGCGGTGGTGAGTCCTGTGGTTTTAGTGACATTTAGTCTAGTTGGTGCTTAGATAGGCGAAGCTCCTGAGGCGGTCTTCGCCACGATCGGCGATCCCGGCCACGGTTCCAGCCTCAGCGCCCCGCTCTGGCTCAACGGAGGGTGAAGGCAAGAAGTACCTGCGCACTGAACCCCGTGCTGTCGCGGCGCCTGCCGTCGGCCTCTGATCTTTCCGTCGGAGGCGGCCGGTGCCGTGAGAGCCGAGCGACCGTCTGTCACTATGACCAGCCGCGTGACTGCACCGAGTCCGAAAACTTTCGGGCCGCAGTCATCCCCCTCGCTGGTTCACCCCGATATGGGAGGGTCTGTGATCACCTCGCCGTCTTATTACGACCAGATCGGCGGCGCACCGGTCGTGCGCGACGTCGTCGACCGCTTCTACGTGCGCGTGCTCGGCGACGACGATCTGAAGCCGTATTTCACCGGTGTCGACATGCCCAGGCTGAAGCGGCACATGGTCATGCTGCTGTGCTCGGTCCTCGGCGGCCCGGAGCCGTACGAGGGCCGTGACCTGGGCGAGGCGCACGCCGGGATGGGCATCACGTCGGATCACTACGACAAGGTGGGCGACCACCTCTTCGCGGTCCTGCAGGACAGCGGCGTGGGCGAGGACATCCTGCGCGACGTCGGCCTCGTCCTCGGCAAGGTGAAGTCGTCCATCGTCGCCGAGCCCATGGAAACGGCCGACTGAGTGGATACGCAGGCTCTCAAGGACAGCTGGCACCTTGTTTCCCGATCGGGCGACCAGGTGCCGCTGTACTTCTACTCGGTTCTTTTCCTGATGAATCCGGACGTGCGGGACATGTTCCCGGTGTCGATGGCACGCCAGCGCGACAAGCTCGTGAACGCCCTCGGGCGCGTCGTCAGCAACGTCGACCGGGTGGACGAAGTCGTCCCGTTCCTGCAGCAGCTCGGCCGCGACCACCGCAAGTTCGGGGTGACCGCCACGCACTACCCCGCCGTCGGCCAGGCGCTGCTCGCCACGCTCGAGCACTTCCTGGGCGACCGCTGGACCCCCGCGCTCGCGCACGACTGGACACAGGCGTACAACCTGGTCGCCCAGGTCATGGTCGAGGCCGCCAACGACTCGTCGAAGGTCTCCCCGCCCTGGTGGGAGGCCGAGATCGTCGGTCACGAGATGCGCACCCTCGGCATCGCCGTCATCCGCGCGCGGCTGAACTACCAGTACCCCTTCCGCCCGGGCCAGTCGGCGTCGATCTCCTACGCCATGCGCCCGCGCGTGTGGCGGTACTACTCGTTCGCCAACGCGCCGCGCCAGGACAACACCATCGACCTGCACGTACGCATGGTCGACGGCGGCGTGCTCAGCTCCGCGCTCGTGATGGGCGCGCGGCGGGGCGACATGCTGCGCGTGGGCGCGGCGGTGGGGGAACGGCTCACGCTCTCCCCGGACGTCCAGGGCGACCTGCTCATGATCGCGGGCGGCACCGGTCTCGCGCCGCTGAAGGCGCTCGTGGAGCAGATCGCCTACGAGGGCCCGACGCGCAGGGTGGACCTCGTCGTCGGCGCCCGGAACTCCAGGGAACTGTACGACTACGAGTCGATGGCCAAGATGGCCGCCGAGCACCCCTGGCTCAACGTCGTGCCGGTCGTCTCCCACGACCCCTTCTACCGGGGCACCCGCGGTTACGCGGTGGACGTGGCGTTGCAGGGATGGCGCGGCCAGCACGTCTTCCTCTGCGGCTCGGAGGAGATGGTCCAGGCCACCGTCGGACGGCTGCTTGACGCCGGCGTGCCGACCGAGCAGATCCACTTCGACGAGTTCACGAGCGACAGAGGTCGGGAGTCATGACGGCGGAGATGCCTTGGGGAAGCCCGGCGGGTGAGCGCCAACCCCTCACCCCGGATCGGGTACGCAAGCAGGAGTTCACGCGCACATCGCTCGGGCGCCGCGGCTACAGCGAGGACGAGGTGCGCTCGTTCCTCTACCGCGTCGCGGAAGACATGGCGGCCAGCGACAAGGAGAAGGCGGACCTGCGGGCGTACATCGACCGCATGAAGCAGTGGTACAAGGAACACGGCCTCAATCCGGAACAGGCGGCCGCTCCGCAGACCCTGAACGTCGACGCCATCAACATCCTGTCCCGCGCCCAGCAGACCGCCGACGCCCAGATCGCGGAGGCGGAGGACTACGCGCGGCGCATCGTGGGCCAGGCCCGCCAGCAGTACGAGGAACTCCTGACGGAGGCGCAGCGGCAGGCGGAGGAGGCCGCCAACCAGGCGGTCGGCGCCTACCGCGCCTCGGGCGCCGGGCTGCAGAGCGTCGAGGCCGAGGAGCTCGAGCGCAGGATCGCCTACCTGCGCACGTTCGCGGACGTCACGCAGGTGCAGTTGCGCGCGATCCTGGAGGGACTGACCCACGAGGTCGACAAGCTCGGCCACGTGCCCGACCAGGCCCAGCAGCTGGCGGGCGGCTCCCTGGCGGGCGGCTCCTCGTCACCGTCGGTGTACGGATAGCCGCCCGCCGGCCTTCGGACGGGGGAGAAGGCCAGGTCTACGACAGCGTGCCGGAGGAGCTCGCGCGCAGCGTGACCGAACCGGCCGGGGTGTGAACGATCAGAGTGCGTCCTGAGCAGGTGACCTCCGGCCGGTCGGTTCCGGGCACCACCACGGTCAGCAACGACTCCGCCACGGGCGAGACGATCACCGGGGCGGGCTCCTTGCGCATGTAGCCCGGTGAGACCCAGCCCTGGTAGGGCGAGGTCTGCCCGCGCACCACCCGCTGGCCGCCGACGGGCCTGCACGACGGCATCGCGAACTGGACGATCGACGCCTTCCACCCGCCGTCGCCCACCACGACCCGCCCGCCCGAGCTGGAGACGACCTTCAGCCCGGGATCGAGGTGCCACAGGTTCCGGAGCTTCCCGCCGCCGCTGTCGAGCACCGCCATCACGTCCTCGTGATGGTTGACCAGCACCGACCGCTTGCGCGGCACGCCGTACGCCCTGTCGGTGAACGTGAACGTCTGCCGGTCCTCGCGCACGGACCTGTCCACCAGCGCGGTGGGGGTGTGCCCGCGGAACTTCCTGCCCACGAGGATCGGCACGTTGTGGGCCTCCGGGCTGAGCGTCCACCCCCGGTACGGCGTGTTCTCGTACGAATGGAAGCCCGCCTCGGTGAGGATCGAGCGGCCCTGGGCGTAGTAGGTCACGCCCATGTGGTCCTCGTGGCCGTGGAACTTCAGCGCCGGCCCGAAGCGGATCGAGTAGTAGGCCGACTTGGGGTCGTTCCAGGCGGTTCGGCCGAAGACGTACCCGGCGTTGAAGACCTGCACGGTCGAGTCGGCGTGGTCAAAAGGGGCCGGCTGGACGTCGGCGGGCCCGTCGCCGATCGGCACCATGTAGCCGTTGGGCTGGGTGGCGGCGCTGATGTGCCGCGGCAGGCTCTCCCAGCGGGTCGCCAGCGCCGCCGGGACCTTCATCTTGCAGTCCTTGATCGTGTCGACCGCCACCCTGAGCCGGTCGTGCACGTAGATGGCGTAGCGCGGCGCCTGCTCGCGCAGCGCGCCCTGCCCGTCGATGTCGAGCTTCATCGACTTCACCATGCGGCCCACGGCGAGGTTCTTCCACTTCGGGTTCCCGTAGCGGCAGCCGATGCGCAGCAGGCCGATGTCCTGGTCGAGCCCGTGGTTGTGGCCGAGCTCGTAGTTCCTGGGGTCGGACAGCAGCTTGGCGTGCAGGGCGAGGCTGTTCTCCAGCCAGTCGGCCTTCACGTACCTGCTCAGGCACACCAGGGCGGGGGCGCGCAACGCGATCGGGTGCTCGGCCCAGGCGTACTTGCTGGTCGTGCGGCCGCCGTACGGGTTGTCCTCGACCCAGTCCCGGGCGATCTCCACGGCCCGGGCGAGGTAGTCCTCCTCGCCGGTCGACTCGTAGTCGGCCACGAGCCGGCCCATCCACCGCAGCGACTGGAACACCATCTGCCAGGACCTGTTCCTGTACGGGTCCATGCGCCAGTCGACGTCCTTGCCCACGGTGACCGCGGGCAGGCCGAGGAAGGCCAGCCTGCCGCTCATGACGTCACCGGAGGTGGGGGTGGCGGGCAGCCAGTCCCCCTGGCACTCCGGTGTGCGGTGCGGGGCCCGTGCCTGGGCGGGCGCGGCCACGGTGAGCGCGGCCAGCGGGAGAGCGGCCACCAGGGAGAGGGCTGAGAGGCGGCGGAACACGCCGGATTCCTTCCGAGATCGAATTGGGGAGCCGCTCATGCTGTCCGAATTCTGGCGATCTGGTCAAGGCGCTCTGGTCACAACTGCACAACTGCTCACAAACATCACTCGGACGCGGGCGGGCGGCGTGCCCACCCAAGGTGTCCGGCACGGTCGAGCGGTGCCCCGGCGGCCGACGGCGAAATGTGGCGGAGCCGAATGTGGCGGAGCCGAATGTGGCGGAGCCGAATGTGGGCGGAGCCGAATGTGGTGAAGGGCCGACGCGCGGGCGGCCATCGAAGGTGGGTCCTCTGGCCCGAATCGTGCGGGAAGTGGCCGTCCGGCCGCTCGCGCCCGGCCGGTCCGCTCTGCGAGCCTGGGGCCATGCCGGCACCGTTCTCAGAGACGTTCCCCGAGACACCCGCCGCGGCGGCCGCGCTGGCCGTGGCCACCCGGTTCTGCCCGCCCGCGCTGCTCAACCACTCGATCAGGTCGTACCTGTGGGGCGCAGGGTACGCCCGGACGCACGGGATCGGCTTCGACGACGAGCTGTACTACGTGTCCTCCCTGCTCCACGACATCGGGCTGACCGAGACCTTCGACAGCCACGAGCTGCCGTTCGAGGAGGCGGGAGGACGGCTCGCCTGGGTCTTCGGCACGGCGGCCGGCTGGCCGCCGGAGCGCGCCGCGCGGGCCGAGGAGATCATCGTCGTGCACATGCGCGACGCGGTCACCGCCTCCGAGGACCCGGAGTCGCACCTGCTGCAGGTCGCCACGTCGTGGGACGTGTCGGGACAGCGGCCCGAGGAGTTCCCCGCGGACGCCCGGGCCGCCGTGCTGGGCCGCTACCCCCGGCTCGGCTTCGGCGCGGAGTTCCTCGCCGTCTTCGAGGAGCAGGCGCGGCGCAAGCCGGGCTGCGCCGCGGACGTCCACGTCGCGGGCGGCGCCGCCGCCCGGATCGCCGCGAACCCGCTCGACGCCTGAACGCCCCCGCTCGCGCCTGGCCGGAGGCGTTCAGGCGTCGACGGGCCCGGCTCAGCCTTCCTGCTTGGGGCCGGTGCTCTCCACGACCTCGAACGTCCACAGCTCGGAGTCGGTCGCGGCCGGGCCGCCCTGGCCGTGCCCGTGGCCCTGCCCGTGACCCTGCCCGTGGCCATGGCCCTGGCCCTGTGCGGCGGCCTCGGCGGCGGCCTGCGCGTGCCCCGCCTGGAACGCCCGGCTCTCCTGCCAGCGCCGGAAGTCCTCCTCGCTGCGCCAGCGGGTGTAGACGAGGTAACGGTCGCTGCCCTCCACCGGCCGCAACAGTTCGAACCACTCGAACCCGTCGGCCGACTCCACCATCCCGGCCCGGTTGGCGAACCGCTTCTCCAGTTCGCGCCGCATCTCCTCGGGCACCGTCAGCACGTTGATCTTCACGACCGAAGGCACATCGACTCCCGTACGCTTGACTCCAGCGGATACCAGGACCACCTTACGTACGCCCACCCGGCGTCCCCCACTAGGCTCGTGACGTGCGTATCGCGAGGTTCTCGATGGGCGATCAGGTCGCCTTCGGCGTGGTGGAAGAGGGCGGGCAGGTCATCGCCCGGATCGGCGGGCACCCGTTCCACGGGGTGGAGTTCACCGGTGAGCGGTTCCCGGTGGCCGAGGTCCGCCTGGTCGCCCCCATGCTGCCCAGCAAGATCATCGCAATCGGCAAGAACTACGCCGACCACGCCAGGGAAATGGGCGGCGAACCCCCGGCGGAGCCGGTCGTGTTCCTCAAGCCCAACACGACCGTGATCGGGCCTTCCGAGGCGATCGCGTACCCGGGGAAGCTGTCGGAGCGGGTCGACTACGAGGGCGAACTGGCCGTGGTGATCGGCCGGCTGTGCCGTGACGTCCCCGCCGAGCGCGCGGGCGAGGTGATCTTCGGATACACCTGCGCCAACGACGTGACCGCACGCGACCTGCAGGCCAGGGACGGCCAGTGGACCAGGGCCAAGGGCTTCGACACGTTCTGCCCGCTCGGCCCCTGGATCGAGACCGAACTCGACCCGGCCGACCTGGCGATCACCACCACGCTCAACGGCGAGGTCAGGCAGAGCGCCCGCACCTCCCTCCTGCTGCACGACATTCCCGCGCTCGTCGCGTACGTGAGCGCGGTCATGACCTTGCTGCCCGGCGACGTCATCCTGACCGGCACGCCCGCCGGGGTGGGCCCGATGTCCGTGGGCGACGAGGTCGGCGTCTCCATCGAAGGAATCGGAACTCTCACTAACCGGGTGATCTCACGTGACTAGGGTGCGCTTCGCCCCTTCGCCCACCGGCATGTTCCACGTCGGCGGCGCCCGTTCGGCGCTGTTCAACTGGGCGATCGCCGAGCAGTCCGGCGGCACGTTCGTGCTGCGCATCGAGGACACGGACGCGGCACGCAACCGGCCGGAGTGGACCGAGGGCATCATCTCGGCCCTCGCCTGGATCGGCATCAACGGCGACTCGCCGCACTTCGAGGGGCCCTACTTCCAGTCCGCCTACGAGCAGCAGCACCGCGAGGCCGCGGCGAAGCTGCTCAAGGACGGCAAGGCCTACCACTGCACCTGCACGCGCGACGACGTGAAGGCCAGGACGGGCTCGGAGCACCAGGGCTACGACGGCCACTGCCGCGACCGCGGCCTGACCGAGGGCGCCGTGCGGTTCCGCACGCCCGACGAGGGCGTGACGGTCGTGGACGACAAGGTCCGCGGGCGGGTGGAGTTTCCCAACTCGGCCATGGAGGACTTCGTCATCGTCCGCGGGGACGGCTCGCCGCTGTTCATCCTCGCCAACGTGGTCGACGACATGGAGATGCGGATCAGCCACGTCGTACGGGCCGAGGAGCACCTGTCGAACACGCCCAAGCAGCAGCTTCTGTGGAAGGCGCTCGGCGCGGAGCCGCCGGTCTGGGCGCACGTACCGGTGATCGTCAACGAGAAGCGGCAGAAGCTGTCCAAGCGCCGCGACAAGGTCGCCCTCGAGTCCTACCGCGACGAGGGCTACCTCGCCGAGGCGATGGTCAACTACCTCATGCTGCTCGGCTGGGGGCCCGGCGACGACCGCGAGATCATGCCGTGGTCGGAGATGATGCCGCTGTTCCGGCTGGAGGACGTGAACCAGGCGCCGGCGTTCTTCGACGAGAAGAAGCTGCGGGCCTTCAACGGCGAGTACATCCGGGCGTTGCCCCGCGAGGTGTTCATCGCCCGCTGCGAGCCGTGGCTCGACCCGTCCTGGGACCGCTCGGTGTTCGACCGCGTGGCCGACCTGGTGCAGACCCGGGTCGCCGTGCTGTCGGAGGTCACCGCCAACGTCGACTTCCTGTTCCTGGACGAGCCCGTCTTCGACCAGGCGTCCTGGGACAAGGCGATGAAGGCGGGGGCGGCCGACATCCTGGCCGGGTACGCCGAGCGGCTTGAGACGGTCAGCTGGGACCCCGAATCGCTCAAGACCGCCCTGGAGGAGGTCGGCCTCGCCCACGGGCTCAAGCTCGGCAAGGCGCAGGCCCCCGTCCGCGTGGCGATCACGGGCAGGACCGTGGGCCTGCCGCTGTTCGAGTCGATCGAGGTGCTCGGCCGTGAGCGCTCGCTCGACCGGGTCCGTACGGCTCTCGCCCGGCTCTCCCAGGCCTCCTGACGCGTGAGCGCCCGTGGGGGCGCCGATAGGGCCGCTGAGAGGGCTTCTGCGTGGCGGGACGGCGCCGGAACATCCCTTTGAGGGGTTCCGGCGCCGTTCGCGTCCTCAGGCTCAGAGGAGGCCGCGGCGGTCCAGCAGCGGGGTGATCTCCGGGTCACGGCCCCGGAAGTCGCGGAACGCCGTCATCGAGTCGACGCTGCCGCCCCGGGACAGCAGGGCCCGGCGGAAGGTGTCGCCGTTCTCCCGGCGCAGCCCGCCGTTCTCGTTGAACCACTCGACGGTGTCGGCGTCGAGGACCTCGCTCCAGATGTAGGAGTAGTAGCCGGCGCTGTAGCCGCTCGCCCAGATGTGGGCGAAGTACATGCTGCGGTACCGGGGCGGCACGGCCGGGAGGTCCACCCCGGCGTCCCGCAGCGCCCGCCTCTCGAACTCCTCCACGTCCCCGTCGCCGTCGTACGCCGTGTGCCACGCCCAGTCGAGCAGGGTGGCGGCCAGGTATTCCAGCGTGGCGAAGCCCTGGTTGAACTTCTGCGTCTCCAGCATCCGGTCGACGAGGTCCTGCGGCATCGGCTCGCCCGTCTCGTGGTGCCTGGCGTACTCGGCCAGGATCTCCGGATGGGTCGCCCACATCTCGTTCACCTGTGAGGGGTATTCGACGAAGTCACGCGGCACGGCCGTACCGGAGAACCGGGGGTGGCGCACGTCGGAGAACAACCCGTGCAGCGCGTGCCCGAACTCGTGGAACATGGTGTTGACCTCGTCGAACGTCATCAGGGTCGGCTCGCCCTTGACGATGTTGAGGTTGTTGACCACCACCGGCCTGGTGCCCTCCAGGCCCGACTGCTTCACCAGGCTGTTCATCCACGCCCCGCCCCGCTTGGAGGCCCTGGCGTGGAAGTCGCCGAGGAACAGGCCCAGCGGGGAGCCGTCCTCGTCGCGCACCTCGAAGACCCGCACCTCGGGGTGGTAGCCGTACAGGTCGGGGCGCTCGTGGAAGGTGACGCCGTACAGGCGCGTCGCCGCGTTGAAGACGCCCCTCTCCAGCACCGTGTTCAGCTCGAAGTAGGGCCGCATGCGCCGGCTGTCGATGTCGTAGCGGGCCTTGCGCACCTTCTCGGAGTAGAACGCCCAGTCCCACGGCTGGATCGGATGCCCGGCGATCTCCTCCAGGTCCGCCTGCTCCTTGCGCGCGTTGGCCACGGCGGGCGGCACGAGCCGGTCGAGCATCTTGGTGACCGCCCGGGTCGTGCCCGCCGTCTGGTCGGCCAGGACGTACTCCGCGTGGTTCTCGTAGCCCAGCAGCCGCGCGCGCTCCCGGCGCAGGGCCGCGATCTCCTTGATCAGCTCGGCGTTCGCCGCGCCCCGCCCGACCGAGGCCCGGTGGATCCGCTCGCGCAGGGACCGGTTGGTCAGCTCGGCCAGGGCGGGCTGGCCGGTGGGCAGGACCAGTGCGATCAGATACTTGCCGTCCAGCCCGCGCTCCCTGGCCTGGTCGGCGAGCGCCTGGATCGCGTCCTGCGACAGCCCGTCGAGTTCGGCCGCGTCCTCGACCACCACCGCCCGCTCGTTGGTGTCGGCGAGCAGGTTCTGCTGGAACGCCGTCCCCAGGGCCGACAGCCGCTCGTTGATCTCCCTGAGCCGGGCCTGGTCCTGCGGGCCCAGCGTGGCGCCCGCACGGGTGAAGTCGGTGAGGTAGCGCTTCAGCAGCCACCGCTGCTCCTCGTCGGCCGCCTCGACCGACTGGATGCGGGCGAAGAGCTTGGCGTTGAGGTGGATCGCGTCGGCGTGCTTGGCGAGCTTCGGCGTGACGTCCTTCTGGATCTCCTGGACACCGGGCGTCGTGTCGGAGGACGCCTGGTTGAAGAACACCGCGGAGACCCGTTCGAGCAGAGCGCCGGACCTCTCCAGCGCCTCGATCGTGTTCTCGAACGTCGGAGGCTCCGGGTTCTCGGCGATCGCCTCGACTTCCGCGAGCTGCTCGGCCATGCCCTGCTCGAAGGCCGGCGCGTAGTGCTCCTCCCTGATCTCCTGGAAGGGGGGCAGCCCGTAGGGCAGGGTGCTCGGGCTGAGGAAGGGGTTCGCGGCCGAGGTCATGGCTGGCGGCTCCTCACGTGGTGCTGGCGTTTGTCCCAGCCTCGCACAGGAGGACCGGACCCTTCACGCGGGAGGACCGGACCCCTTGTACGGGAGGGGCCGGACCCTTCCAGCGGGAGAGACCGAACCCTTCCCCCGGGAGGATCGGATCACGAGATCGCGAGGCACGCCGCAATCGTTTTGGTAGTGGGTCGCAAGCTGGGCTATCCTTTCGGAGTCGCAAGCGGGAGCCGCGAGGCCCCCGCGAGCAGATGGGGTATGGGGTAATTGGCAGCCCGACGGATTCTGGCTCCGTTAGTCTAGGTTCGAGTCCTGGTACCCCAGCTGGATCCCCCCAAGGGATTCTGCTGGAAACAGCGCAGTGCAAGGTCCCGTCGTCTAGTGGCCTAGGACGCCGCCCTCTCAAGGCGGTAACGGCGGTTCGAATCCGCTCGGGACTACTTCACTGCACTCGGCTCCGTCGTCTAGTGGCCTAGGACGCCGCCCTCTCAAGGCGGTAGCGCCGGTTCGAATCCGGTCGGGGCTACATCATCGGGAACCCTCGGCACATCCCCGTGCCGAGGGTTTTCGCCGTGATGGGGACGCCGCGCCCCGCTCATGGCCCGCCGCGCGGGCGCGAATCCGGTTGGGGCCGCCGGGAACCCTTGGCACATCCCCGTGCCGAGGGTTTTCGCGTTTCGAAGGGTGCTGCTGGGGACGCCGCGCCCCGCTCATGGCCCGCCGCGCGGGCGCGAATCCGGTTGGGGCCGCCGGGAACCCTTGGCACATCCCCGTGCCGAGAGTTTTCGCGTTTCGAAGGGTGCTGCTGGGGACGCCGCGCCCCGCTCATGGCCCGCCGCGCGGGCGCGAATCCGGTTGTGGGGCGGGGGTGCAGGCCGATCCTGTCGACCAGCGGCTCCGCCGGCCGCCCAGGGCTGCTTGTGAGGCCTCTAGAAGTGCTGGGCGTTGGCGTCGTCGCAGGAGACGGTGAGCACGCCCTCCATCTCGGCCAGCCTGCTCGTGAGGTCTCCGACCGACCCGGGGCCGTGGATCAGCAGGGTCACCGTGACCGTGCCGCCGTCCTGCCCCGGCCCGGCCTGCTCCAGCGACAGTTCGTCGACCACGAAACGGCGGCCCGTGCACTCGGCCAGGGCCTGCCGCAGCACGCCCCGGCCGTCCGTGTACGACAGGCGCAGCCGCGACTGCGCGTGCTTGGAGCGGGGGAGCCGGGCGGCCAGCGGGGTGAGCCCCAGCATCACGACGAAGTTCCCCACTGTGGCCAGGACCGCCAGCAGCCACAGGCCGGCACCCGCGGCCATGCCGACTCCGGCGGTGAGCCACACGGCGGCGGCGGTGGTCAGCCCCTTGACCGCGTCGCGGCGTACGAAGATCAGCCCGCCGCCGATGAAGCCGATGCCGGAGACGATCTGGGCCGCCACCCGGGACGGATCGAGCACCACGCCGTCTCCGAGGACGTCGGAGAAGCCGTGCTTGGACACGAGCATGAACAGCGCGGCGCCGAACCCCACGAGGGTGTGGGTGCGCAGCCCGGCGCTCTTCTGCCGGATCTCCCGCTCCAGCCCGATGGCCGCCGACAGCACGAGCGCGATGGCGAGGTCCACGGCCTGCTGCCACCACGCCACGGGGCTCACGATGAGTGAGATCGGCGTCACGCGCCCAGACTAAGCCCGCACGCCCGGTTCGGTCACGGCCGCCGCCGTCACAGGGGCGGAGAGGCCGGGTCGGCCGCAGCCGTCCCGGCCAGAACGAGCCGCTAGCGTCCCGACCGCGCCTTGAACAGCGCCCGCTTGGCGGCCTTGACCACCTGCTTGTCCGGGTGGGTCTCGCCGATGAGCTCCAGCAGCTCCTCGATGTGGGGGTGGTGGACCTTCCAGATCACGTCGAGCAGCCCGATGAGCGTCTGCGCCGGGCCGATGTCGTGCAGGCTGGACACGAACTCCGGCCGGCCGAGCCCGGCGGAGATCGTCCACATGTCGAGGATCAGCCAGTGGGTGTCCGCCTGGGTCGGCTCCGGAGCGTCCTCGACGTCCATCTGGGTCAGGTGCGTCGCGGCGTACGGCCGCAGCGAGGGCTCCTTCAGCGCCTCCTGCCAGGCGGGTATGGCGGCCTCGCCCAGCGAGCCCACCAGGCTGGCGGCCTGGACCCGCACGAGGGCGTCAGACTCCTCCTCGGCGGCGGCTTCGAGCAGCTCGGAGGCGGCCCGCGCCGAATCGCGCAGCGCGAGCCAGGCGGCGAACTCCTCGTCGGCCTCCTCCTCGGACATGTCGGCGCTGAACGACAGCAGGTCGAGCGCGGTCATGGCGTCGATCGCGGGCCGGGCGTCGATCTCGATGTCCTCGTCGTCCAGCAGGTGGACGAGGCCCTCCGTGCCGAGCGGCGTCAAGGTCACCGTGTCGCCCTCCACGGTGACCATGCCGTAGCCGGTCAGCCAGGCGAGCACGGAGGCGAGCGGGTCGCCGGCCGCGGCCCAGGCGTCGGCGCCGAGGTCGTCGTACTCCGCCGCGGCCTCGGCCAGCTCCTCGCGCAGCGAGGACACCTGCCGTGTGCCGCCGGCCAGCAGCACCCGGATCAGCAGCGCGCGGGTCAGGCCGGACAGGGCCAGCGTGAGGTCGTCGTCGTCCAGTTCCGGATCGCCGTAGTCGAGCGAGTGGAGGCCGAGCATCCAGGCGTCGAGGACGTCGTCGTCGTCCTCGAAGGGCCAGGCGGCGGTGTCGGAGTCCACGCTGACCGTGTCGTCGCCGTCGGGGGCGAGGAACTCCAGGTCGATCGCGAGGTTCCACAGGTTCCAGATGTTGCGCGCGTCGGGCAGGCCGAGCGTGCGTACGGCCTCGTCCACCTCGGACTCGGTGAGCAGCGTCTCCTCGCCCACCTTGCGGCCGGTGCCGACCCACAGCGCGAGATCGCGGGCCTGCGCGATGAGCGTCACCCGGCGGGCCGCCTCGGCCAGCTCGGTGTCGGGACGCAGCCGGATCGTGGGCAGGGAGCCGATCTCGTCGGCGAACGGCTCGAAGTCGCCGAGGCCCTCGTCGGCCTCGTCCTCGTCGAGCTCGTCCTCCTCCTCGTCCCAGTCGCGTTCGGCGATGGTGTCCTCCATCGCGTCCACGAAGTCGTCCTCGACCTCGTCCAGCTCCGCGAGCAGGGTCTCCAGGGACGCAGAGCCCGGCGAGAGCCGTCCCGTGGAGGACAGGAAGGTCAGGTAGGCCCGGACGGCGGGGATCATGCCGTCCGCGGCGGCGTCGGGGTCCTCGACCACCTGGGGCATGCGCTCCAGCAGGACCGTGCGCAGGTCGCCGCGCTTCCACAGCCCGACGTCGTCGCGGGCGATCAGCCGATGCCACAGGGCGACGGGGCCCACGAGGTCGGGGTCGCTGCCGGGTGCGTTGTCCGGCGCCCAGAGGATGAATTCTTGGAGCAGGGGACGCAGTTCAGCGGCGGCTGCCTCGATGCGGTCTGTCACCCCGCCAGCCTAGGGCTATCGGGACACCGCTCTCCAATCAGTTCGCACGGCGCATGGCTTCGGTTATCCGCTCGGCGGCGGCGACGACGGGCGCGGCGTGCATCCGGCCGGGCGTACGGGTCAGCCGCTCTATGGGGCCGGACACGGAGACCGCGGCGATCACCTTGCCGCCGGCGCCGCGGATGGGCGCGGAGACGCTCGCCACGCCCTGCTCGCGCTCGCCGACGCTGTGCGCCCAGCCCCTCCTGCGTACGCTCGCGAGCGTGGCGGCGGTGAACTTGGCGCCGCGCAGGCCGCGGTGCAGCCGGTCGGGCTCCTCCCAGGCGAGCAGGATCTGCGCGGCGGACCCGGCGGTCATGGGCAGCGCGGAGCCGACCGGCACGGTGTCGCGCAAGCCGCTGGCGCGCTCGGCGGCGGCCACGCAGACCCGCTCGTCGCCCTGGCGCCGGTAGAGTTGAGCGCTCTCCCCGGTGAGGTCGCGAAGCTGGGTGAGCACCGGCCCGGCGACGGCGAGCAGCCGGTCCTCGCCCGCGGCGGTGGACAGTTCCGACAGGCGGGGCCCGAGGATGAACCGGCCCTGCGTGTCGCGGGAGACGATGCGGTGGTGCTCCAGCGCGACGGCCAGCCGGTGGGCCGTCGGCCTGGCCAGACCGGTCGCCTGGACGAGCTGTGCCAGGGAAGCGGGGCCCGCCTCCAGGGCGTTGAGTACGAGAACCGCCTTGTCGAGTACTCCGACCCCGCTAGAGTTGTCCATACCCCGATACTGCCGTCTCGCCATACGAGATGCAAACGCAATGTTGGGAATCAGCAGATACAGTGTCCATATCCCGATATTTCCGTCTCATCATGAGAGACACGACCGGGGGTCTGAACGCGAGGAGGCGTCACAACCATGGGTCGCACACTGGCTGAGAAAGTCTGGGAGCAGCACGTCGTACGCCGTGCCGAAGGCGAACCCGACCTGCTCTACATCGACCTGCACCTCATCCACGAGGTGACCAGCCCGCAGGCGTTCGACGGCCTGCGCATGGCCGGCCGCACCGTGCGCCGCCCCGACCTCACGATCGCCACCGAGGACCACAACGTCCCGACCGTGCTCGGGCCGATCTCCGACCCGGTGTCCCGCACGCAGGTCGAGACGCTGCGCAAGAACGCCGCGGAGTTCGGCATCCGCCTGCACCCGATGGGCGACGCCGGCCAGGGCGTGGTGCACATCATCGGCCCGCAGTTCGGCCTCACCCAGCCCGGCATGACGATCGTCTGCGGCGACTCGCACACCTCGACCCACGGCGCGTTCGGCGCGATCGCGTTCGGCATCGGGACCTCCGAGGTCGAGCACGTCCTGGCCACCCAGACGCTGCCCGCCTACCGGCCCAAGACGATGGCCATCGAGGTCAAGGGCGAGCTGCCGGTCGGCGTGACCGCCAAGGACCTGATCCTGGCCATCATCGCGAAGATCGGCACCGGCGGCGGCCAGGGCTACATCGTCGAGTACCGGGGCGAGGCCGTGCGCAAGCTCTCCATGGAGGGCCGCATGACCGTCTGCAACATGTCGATCGAGGCCGGCGCGCGGGCGGGCATGATCGCCCCCGACGAGACCACGTTCGAATACCTGCGCGGCCGTCCCCACGCGCCCACGGGGGAGGCCTGGGACCGGGCCGTCGAGTACTGGAAGACGCTGCGCACCGACGACGACGCCGAGTTCGACAAGGTCGTGGAGATCGACGCCTCGGCCCTCACGCCGTTCGTCACCTGGGGCACCAACCCGGGCCAGGGCGCGCCGCTCGGCTCCGCCGTGCCGTCGCCGGAGCAGTTCGCCGACCCGGTGGAGCGGGCCGCCGCCGAGCGGGCGCTGGAATACATGGGCCTGGACGCGGGCACGCCGCTGCGCGACATCCAGGTGGACACCGTCTTCGTCGGCTCCTGCACCAACGGCCGTATCGAGGACCTGCGCGCCGCCGCCGAGATCCTGCGCGGCCGCAAGGTCGTCACCCGCACACTGATCGTCCCGGGCTCCATGGGAGTCAAGAAGGCGGCCGAGGAGGAGGGCCTGCACGAGGTCTTCAAGGCGGCCGGGGCCGAGTGGCGCGAGGCCGGCTGCTCGATGTGCCTGGGCATGAACCCCGACACCCTCAAGCCGGGTGAGCGCAGCGCCTCGACCTCCAACCGCAACTTCGAGGGCCGCCAGGGCAAGGGCGGGCGCACCCACCTCGTCTCGCCGCAGGTGGCGGCCGCGACCGCGGTGACCGGCCGGCTGACCGCCCCCGCCGACCTCTAGTCCGCCCGCCACAGTCCCAGGAAGAGATCATCATGGATGCCTTCACCACTCACACCGGCCGGGCCGTGCCGCTGCGCCGCAGCAACGTGGACACCGACCAGATCATCCCGGCGGTCTGGCTCAAGCAGGTCAGCCGTACGGGCTTCGAGAAGGGCCTGTTCGCCGCCTGGCGCGAGGACTCGTCGTTCGTGCTGAACGACCCGGCGTACGCGGGCGCCTCGATCCTGGTGTCCGGGCCGGACTTCGGCACCGGCTCCTCGCGTGAGCACGCCGTCTGGGCCCTGCAGCAGTACGGCTTCCGCGTCGTGATCGCCTCGCGGTTCGGCGACATCTTCCGCAACAACTCGACCAAGATGGGCCTGCTGCCGGTCGTCCTGCCCGAGGACGTGGTCGAGCGCCTGCAGGACGCGGCCGAGGCCGACCCGAAGACGGAGATCACCGTCGACCTGGTGGAACGCCAGGTGCGCTCGGGCGATCTGACGGCGTCGTTCGAGATCGACGACTACACCCGCTGGCGGCTGATGGAGGGCCTCGACGACATCGGGCTGACCCTGCGTCACGCGGACGCCATCGAGGAGTACGAGAATGGACGGCAGCCATGGCTGCCGACGACCGTCTGAACGATCCTCAGACCGGAGATGAGCTGCTGGCGCGGCGACTGCGTGATGCGCATCGCCGCGTCAGAGCGTTAGCCTTACCACAGGAGGAGCAGGCCCGCCTGGCGCGACGGCTGCTTGCTATCTGTGACGTGGCAAAGCGGGACATAGCCCATGCGGCCGCCCGGCTGGACGCCTTCATCGCCTATCTGGACGGCACATTCGACACGCCGAGCAGGCGAAACATGCCCCCCGGTGATTGAAGTCCCGCGACCTCGTCCCCTAATTTCAAGCGCGTAAGGGGGAGGAAACCGAAATGAACAAGAAAGAACTCGTCGACGCGATCACTGATCGTGTCGGTGACAAGAAGACGGCGACCGAAGCCGTCAACGCCGTCCTCGACGCCATCCAGCGCGCTGTCGCGAGCGGGGACAAGGTCTCGATCACCGGCTTCGGCGCCTTCGAGATGGTGCACAAGCCGGCCCGTACGGCCCGCAACCCTTCCACCGGCGACCCGATCAAGGTGGAGGAGAGCTGGGCGCCCAGGTTCCGCCCTGGCGCGGACTTCAAGGAGCAGGTCAACGCGGGTGGCAAGGCTGCCAAGAAGAAGTAGCCGGCTCCACCCGCACCAGTGGACGGCGCTCGGAGCCCCCGGGCGCCGTTCGTCGTTGTATGCCCGGTGCCGCCCGTCGCGCGAGCGCCGTTGCCACACTCCCTGACCTGCGCAAACATGTGTAATCTCCAGGTAGGCGAGTCGCGGGGCGCGCATGCGGGGGACCCGCCGACCGCATGCGCACGGTTCGACCGGGGGAAGATGCAGTGCAAGTCGGCCAGGAACCTGAGACGCCGGCCGGCCGGGGAAGTCGGTTCGGCAGGGTGGCTGTGGAGGTGTTCGACCGGGCGCCGGCCGGGGTCCTGGCAACGCGAGGGCAGGACCATCGGCTGGCGTACGCGAACGAGGCCTTCCGGGCGATGTTCGGGGACCGGGCGATCGGGGTGCCCGTCCGGGAAGACCTCCGCGACGTCCTCGGGCAGGACGTCCTCGCCGTGCTCGACGAGGTCCGCACGACGGGGAAGGCGGTGCGCCTCGACGAGGTCTCCATGACCGTGGACCGGAGCGGCGGGCCACGCGAGCGTCTGTTCCGGATGAGCCTTTCCAGGATTCCCCTCCAAGGCGGCGAGAGCGGACTGCTGGCGGTGATCCAGGAGGTCACGGCGCAGGTCGCCGCCACGCGGCGGATCCACGTCATGGAGAAGGAGCTGCGCCGCATCGGGAGCCGCTACCAGAGCATGTTGTGGGTGGACGCGCACATGGTGTGGGTGACCGGCCCGCACGGCGAGGCCAGGGAGGTGAGCCAGGGCTGGCAGCGGCTGACGGGACAGACGGCGGAGGAGAGCCGCGGCCACGGCTGGCTGCGGGCTTTGCACCCCGAGGACCGCGTGCCCGCCGAGGAATCGTGGGACAAGGCCACCGAAGAGGCGGTCTCGCTCTACGAGCAGATCTACCGCGTCCGCACCCGCGACGGCGCCTACCGGCACATCCGGTTCCGGGCGGTACCGGTGCACGAGGACGGCGCGCTGGTGGAGTGGGTGGGCGCCTCCACCGACGTCGAGCAGGAGTGGCAGGAGGAGCGCCGCCGCCGGCTGCTGGACCGCGCCGCGGGCGCGGCGACCGACATCACCAACCTTGAGGAGATGTGCCAGGCGCTCGCCGACGTGATCGTGCCGGAGCTCGCCGACTCGTGCCACGTCTACCTGCTCCCCGAGTCGAGTGGCGGCCTCCCGCACGCGCCCATCGTCACCGAGCGCGTCGCCTCCGCCGTACGTGGGGGATTACCGAGACTGCCGACACGGCGCAAGGAGTATCACCCCGTCGACGGCGCGCTGGTGCGCGCGGTACGGCGGCGCCGCCCTGTCCACATGTCCTTCCCCGCGGGCCGTCCTTCGTTCCCGTGTCCCGAGGCCGTCAGGACGTGGATGGCCGAGATCGGATCGCACAGCCTGGCCCTCCTGCCGCTCGTCGTCGAGGGCGAGGTGGCGGCCGTGGTCACGACCGGCGCCTGCGGGGACCGCCCGCCGATCGCGTCCGACGACGTCCGGCTGATGCGGGAGATGCTCGACCAGACCCACGACGCCGTCAGCAAGGCCCTGCGGTTCCGCCGCACCCAGAGGGTGGCGCTGGCCCTGCAGCACAGTCTGCTGGCCGAGCCGCCCCGGGTCCCCGGCCTGGAGCTCGCCGCCCGCTATCAGGCGAGCCCGACCGCGGCCGAGATCGGCGGGGACTGGTACGACGCTTTCCTGCTGTCCTGCGGCGCCGTCAAGCTGGTCATCGGAGACGTGGCCGGGCACGACCTCGCCGCCGCCGTGTGCATGAGCCAGGTGCGGAACATGCTGCGGGCGCTCGCCGTCGACCGCGACGAGTCCCCGGGCGACGTGCTGCGGCGTCTGAACGGCGCCCTGGAGACCCTGAACGGCGAGAGCACGGCGACCTGCGTCCTGACCCGCCTCGAAAGGGACGACGAGGGCGTGTGGCAGCTGGCGTACTCGGCGGCCGGGCACCCGCCGCCGTTGCTGGTGACCGGCGAGGGGGAGGGCCGCTTCCTCCAGAACGCGGGCAACCCCCTCCTCGGCCTCTACCACGACCAGCCGTGGATCAGCGCCGTGGAGCCGTTGCCGCCGCGCAGCACCCTGCTGCTCTACACCGACGGCCTCATCGAGCGGCGGGGAGAGGACCTCGGCGACGGGCTCGAACGGTTGCGGCGGTGCGCGGAGCCCCTCGCCCGCGAACCCCTGGGCCGGTTCTGCGACGAACTGCTCACCGGGATGCCGGTGACGGGAGAGGACGACGTCGCCATGATCGCGCTGCGCGTGCCGGTTTTCTGACGCCGGGACATGTCAAGACGGCGGCGGCGGCTCCGACCAACCGGTGGAAGGGCCCGGCGGGGGCTCGCGAACCACGAGGAGAACGAGATGAAGTTCCTGATCGGCATGCACATCAACCCGGCCGTGCTGGACGCGCTGACCGACGAGGAGAGGGCGGCGATCGGAGAGGGCCACGGCAGGTTCATCGAGGCGCTGAAGCAGTCCGGCGAGCTGATCACCACGCAGGCGCTGGCCGACCCGTCGCAGGCCGCGGTGGTGTCCGTGCGCAACGGCCAGCCGGTGGTCACCGACGGCCCCTTCCTGGAGTCCAAGGAGTATCTGGGCGGCTTCTACCTGATCGACTGCGAGAACAAGGAGCGGGCGATCGAGCTGGCCGCGCGGATCCCGGACGCCGCGATCGAGGGTCTCGGGATCGAGGTGCGGCAGGTCATGTTCGCCGACGGACAATTGGAGGCATGACAGCACCGGTCATCGAGGACCTGCTGCGTGAGCTCACGCCGCAGGTCCTCGGCGCGCTGGTACGCCGGCACGGCCGGTTCGAAGGGTGCGAGGACGCCGTGCAGGAGGCCGTCCTCGCCGCCGCCGTGCAGTGGCCGGATGAGGGAGTGCCGGACAACCCCCGCGGCTGGCTGGTGACCGTCGCGTCCCGGCGGCTCATCGACCAGATGCGCAGCGACCACGCGCGCCGCGAGCGGGAGTCGGCGACGGCCGCCGTCGAGGTGACGCCGGAGGACGTGCCGGACACCGACGACACGCTCGTCCTGCTGTTCCTGTGCTGCCATCCCACGCTGACCGCGGCCTCCCAGATCGCCCTGACGCTGCGGGCGGTCGGCGGCCTGACCACCGCCGAGATCGCCCGCGCGTTCCTGGTGCCGGAGGCCACGATGGCGGCCAGGATCAGCCGGGCCAAGCAGCGCGTCAAGGCCGCCGGCAGCTCGTTCAGCCTCCCGGACGGCGCGCAGCTCCAGGAGCGGCTCCGGGTCGTCCTGCACGTGCTCTATCTGATCTTCAACGAGGGCTACACCGCCTCCTCGGGCAGCGAGCTGCACCGCGCCGATCTTGCGCACGAGGCGATCCGGCTGACCAGGATGGTGCACGCCCAGCTGCCCGAGGACGGCGAGGTGACCGGGCTGCTCGCGCTGATGCTGCTGACCCACGCCCGCCGGGAGGCCCGTACGACGGCGGCCGGCGACCTGGTCCCGCTGGACGAGCAGGACCGTACGAAGTGGGACCGCGCGCTGATCGACGAGGGCACCGCACTGGTCAAGGCGTCGCTGGCGGGCCCGGCGCTGGGGCCCTACCAGCTGCAGGCCGCCATCGCCGCCACGCACGCCGACGCGGCCACGGCCGAGGAGACCGACTGGCCGCAGGTGCACGCCCTTTACCTGATCCTGGAGCGGATCGCGCCCAACCCGGTGGTCACACTCAACCGGGCGATCGCGCTCGCCGAGACCGAGGGCCCACCGGCCGGGCTGGCCCTGCTGTCCACTCTGGACGGTGACGAGCGGATGGCCGGGCATCACCGGCTGCTGTCCGTACGGGCGCATCTACTGGAGAAGGCCGGCGACTTGGCCGGGGCGTACGAGCACTACCGGCGCGCCGCGAGGTCCACCGCCAGCATCGCCGAGCGGCGCTACCTGGAGTCCCGGGCCAGCCGGGTGAGGACATAGATTCCGCCCCGCCGCGGGCCCCGCCGGACGCTCGCCACGGCATCGCGCCGCCGGCGGGCGCCCGGAGCCCGGTTCATCTCACATTCCCAGCAGGTGCCGGAGAACCACCAGCCCGATCTCCAGGCCGACCTGCAGGCCGATCCCCGCCTCGGCGGAACCCACCAGCGCGAGGGCGAGTGGCATCAGGACGGGGAACAGGACACGGGCCGTCCGGGCCAGGATGTGCGGCAGCGCGAACGGAACGGAAATCGTGATCGTCATGACGGACCTCCTGTCTCGTGCCGGACGTCCGGCACGGATGAGAACCCGTCACCTGGCCTGACAGCGGGCGGCGGCCGCCTCGACGACGCCGGAGCCTCGCGTCGTGCCGGGGAAGGTGACGGGATGGGACGGTTGTGGACTACTGCCGGAAGTCATCCCGACCACCTCCTCACGGTCGTGCGGCGACACTCATGGCACGGCAGATGCCCGCCGGTGGCGCCTGTCGATTCGCACCCCTCACGTAAGAGCTTTGGCACTGCGCGGCGTGATCCCTCGGAGGGAAGCCACCTGGGGTCACCCCTTAAGCCGGGGAGACCTGTCCTGACCCGGGACGTCTCTCGACGAGGAGGGTCAGTGGCCTGTGTCCGCGCAGACGCCTCACCGAACGAGGTGCCTGCCCCTCCAGTACACCTCCGGTCGGGGCACCGGGTCAAACCCGCCCTGGTCAGGGGACAGGTCAGGCGATGACCGGCGCGGTGGGGGAGCCGAATCCGCGCAGCAGGGTGTCCACGACCCGGGTCGCGAGTGCCTCGGCGTCCCCGCCCGCGGACGCCGCCTCCGCGGCGGCCTCGTGGATGAGGGCGTAGTAGACGCGGCGGGTCCAGTCGAGGTCGGCGTCGGCACGCAGCACACCCGCCTCGCGGGCCCGGCGGAACAGCCGCTCGCAGTCGTCGCGGATCTCGGCGTGCACGCGGGCGGCCTCGGGATGGGCGTCGTCGGCCGTGCGGTTCATGGCGAACCACCAGTCCGTCTTCACGCGCAGGACGTTGGCGGTGACCTGGTAGAGCGCGACGAGAGGCGGGGCGGTGTCCGCGCGGGCCGATTCGACGGCCTCGGCGAACTGGCGGGCGGCCCAGCCGGTGAGCTCCTCCAGGAGCGCCTCGCGGGTGGCGAAACGACGGTGGACGGTCGTGCGGGCGACTCCGGCCGCCTGGGCGACCTGCTCCATGGTCGCCGCCGGATTGGCGGCGAACACGCGCTCGGCCGCCTCGAGGATCGTCCGCACCGTCCGCTCGGAATCGGCCCGGAGCGGACGCTTCCCCTGTCGCGAAGACTGCTGGGCTGTCGTCACCGCTACATGCTACCGGAGGGCTCCAGTTAACCCAGTACTTGCAACAAGTGTGTCGCGAGTAATAGTGTTTTCGCGTCATCGAAGTCGCGACTAGTGCGGAGGGATTCGGCATGGACATGGGACTCAAGGGACGTACGGCGCTGGTGACGGGTGCCAGCCGCGGCATCGGGCTGGCGACCGTCGCCGCGCTCGCCGCGGAGGGCGTCCGCGTGGTGGCGGCGGCGCGGAACGTCACCCTGGAGCTGAAGGAGACCGGCGCGATCGCCGTGCCGGTGGACCTCTCGACGCCCGAGGGCCCGGCGCACCTGGTCGAGCGCGCGGTCGCCGAGCTGGGGGAGGACCTCGACCTGCTGGTCAACAACGTGGGCGGTGGGGACCCCGGTGCGAACGCCGTCCGGGGATTCCTCGGCTTCGCGGACGACGAGTGGCTCTCGTGGTTCGAGCTCAACTTCTTCGCCGCCGTCCGCACGACCCGCGCCGCGCTGCCCGGCGTCCTGCGCCGCCGCGGCGTGATCGTGAACATCTCCTCGAACGGCGCCCGCATGCCGCACGCCGGCCCGGTGCCGTACACCACGGCGAAGGCGGCGCTCACCGCGTTCGGCAAGGCCCTGGCGGAGGAGTTCGGGCCGCAGGGGGTGCGGGTGAACACGGTCTCCCCCGGCCCGGTCCGCACCGCGCTGTTGGAGGCGCCCGGCGGCTACGGCGCCGAGCTGGCGGCGGCGCTGGGCGTGCCGCACGAGCAGTTGCTGGCCGGGCTGCCGGCCCAGACGGGCATGACCACGGGACGGCTGGTCGAGCCGGCGGAGGTGGCAGCCCTCGTGACCTACCTCGCCTCGCCGCACGCGGCGAGCGTCAACGGCGCTGACCTGGTGATCGACGGAGGAGCGATCAAGACGGTCTGACGCGCCGGTTTGTCGGAAACCCAGGGTGCCGGGAACTCAGGGTGCCGGGAACTCAGGGTGCCGGGAATGTGGAGAGCGTCACGTAGGTGACGCGGCCGTCCGCCATGACGAGGGCGACCCGCTGGCCGGGGCGCAGGTGCCGCAGCGGTCCGGCGTCGAACGCCTCGCCGTCGAACGGGACCCGGGTGCCGTCGTCGAGGAAGACCCAGCCCGAGCGGCTCGCGGGGTCGAAGCTCTGCACCGTCGCCTGCACGCCGCCAGCCTACCGCCGCCTGCGGAAATCCCTTTGACCGGTAGATCTTCCGGCTGCCAGCATGTCCGCCCATGACCGAGGCGGCACCGAGGAGCCTGTGGCGCGTCCGCGACTTCCGGCGATATGCCGGGGCCGACGCGATCAGCAAACTCGGCAGCGAGGTCTCCCTGGTCGCCCTGCCGCTCACGGCGGCGCTCACCCTCCACGCGAGCCCGTTCCAGGTGGGGCTGCTCACCGCCGCGGAGATGGCGGCGTTCCTGCTGGTCGGCCTGCCGGCCGGAGCATGGGTGGACCGGGTGCGGCGCCGTCCGGTCCTGGTCGCCGCTGACGTGGTCCGCGCGCTGGCGCTGCTGTCGATCCCCGCCGCGGCCGTGCCCGGCGTGCTCGGCCTGCCCCAGATGTACGCCGTGGCCCTGCTGAACGGGCTGTGCACGGTCTTCTTCGACGTCGCCCACCAGAGCTACCTGCCGTCCATTGTCGGCCGGGGGGATCTCGCCCGCGGGCACGGCACGCTCGCCGCCAACCAGTCGCTCTCGCAGCTCGCGGGCCCGGGGATCGGCGGATGGCTGGTGCAGGCGCTCACCGCCCCGATCGCGGTGGTCGCCGACGCCCTGAGCTACGCGGCGTCCGCGCTGCTGCTCCTCGGCGTACGGGCGGGCGAGGGGCGTGGGGACGAGCAGCCCGGCGAGAGGCCCGGCGGGAGGGACGCCCGAGGTGGGAGGCGGCTGTGGTCGGAGATCGCCGAAGGACTCCGGTTCGTCGCTGGGCAGCCCGTCCTGCGCCGGGTCGCCGCCGTCGGGGCGCTGGTGATGCTCTCGTTCGGCCTGTGGTCGGCCACGGTGCCGCTCTACCTCGTCCGCGAGGTCGGCACGAGCCCCGGCACGTACGGCGCGCTGCTGTCGGCCGGCGCGGTGGGCGGGGTGGCCGGCGCCTGGCTCGCCCCGCGGATCGCGGCCCGCCTGGGAACCGGCCGGGCCATGTACGCCTCGGCGTGGGCGGCCACGGTGTGCATCGCCCCGGTCGCGCTGACGGCGGCGGGCCCCCGCCTGCTGATCCTGCCCGTGGCCCTGGCGGCCAGTGGGGTGGCGACCACGGTCTTCAGCGTGGCGCAGGGAGCCTACCGCCAGTCGATCTGCCCACCGCACCTGCTGGGCCGCCTGAGCGCCACCATGCGGTTCCTGATGTGGGGCCCGATGCCGCTCGGCGGCCTGCTGGCGGGCACGCTCGGCCAGCTCGCCGGGGTGCGCGTCGCCTTCTGGGTCGCCTGCGGGGCCTACACGCTCGCCCACCTGCCGATCCTGCTCGCGCCGAGGATCCGCGAGGTCTCCTAGCTCTCCTCGTGCTCCTCGTCGGGGTCCGGCTCGCCGACGTAGGAGGCGAGGCCGCGCAGAATGATCTCCAGGCCGAGCTCGAACCGGTAGTCGTTCGACTCGTCCATCATGATGTCGGAGAGCGCCACCAGGTTCGGGAACCGGTCGGGCGGCAGCGAGGCGAAGTACTCGTTGACCTCCTCGCGCAGCTTGTGCCACGAGGTGTCGGTCTCGCGGTAGCGCTGCTGCCAGAGGCTCTCCTCCAGCGCGAACCCGTTGATGTACGTGGACAGCATGTCGCCGGAGACTGCCAGAACCCGCCGCGGCATCCCGGCGGCGCCGAGGACGGCCATCAGCCGCTCGACGTAGGGGAGCAGCTCCGGCGTGAACGGCACGTGCCCCATCGCGAGCTTCGCCAGATCGCGACGGCTCAGCAGCCGCTCACGCGCCTGGCGGGCGAAATCCTTGACCTGCTCCCGCCAGCGCTCGGGGTCCGGCTCGGGCACCTCGTAGCCCTCGAACATCCGGGTGTACATGAGCTGCAGCAGCTCGTCCTTGTCGCGTACGTGGACGTACAGCGCCGAGACGGCGACGCCGAGCTCGGCGGCCACCTGCCGCATGCTCAGCCGGTCGTAGCCCTCCCTGTCGAGGACCGTGAAGGCGGCGTCGACGATCCGCTCACGGGTGAGGGGCACCCGAGCCGGCGCGCGTCGCTTCGGCGGACGTTCCCACGGCGGTGTGGGCATGTCCGGCTGCGTCATGAAGGACCTCCCGCTGTTCCGCCCATGCTAGTGAACACCGCTCCGTCTTCACGAACACCGCTCGCACAACGAGATATATCTTGTGCGTCCGGCAAACGAGATATATCGTGGCGAACATCGAACTTGGCGCTGAACACTGCTCGGTGGTAGAACAGCGCTCACTTTACTATGAACACTGTTCAGTTCCCAAGGAGGGGCGATGACGGAACCCATCACGGCGACCGCGCCGGCGGCACCGGCGACCGGGGCGCCGTACCGCTGGCGCTGGGCGGCTCTGTTCGTGATCCTCGCCGGGGAGGTCATGGACCTCCTCGACGCGACCGTCACCAACATCGCGGCGCCGAGCATGCGCGCCGACCTCGGCGGCTCGGAGGGAACCATCCAGTGGATGGGCGCCGCCTACACGCTGGCGATGGCCGTCGGCCTGATCACGGGCGGCAGGCTGGGGGACATCTTCGGCCGCAAGCGGATGTTCCTGATCGGCGCCGCCGGCTTCACCGCCGGATCCCTGCTGTGCGCCGTCGCCCAGTCGCCCGAGGTGCTCATCGGCGCCCGGGTGATCCAGGGCCTGTTCGGCTCGGTCATGCTGCCGCAGGGGCTCGGCATGATCAAGGAGATGTTCCCGCCCGCGGAGATGGGCAAGGCGTTCGGCATGTTCGGGCCGGTCATGGGGCTGTCCGCGGTCGGAGGCCCGATCCTCGCGGGCTGGCTGGTCGAGGCCGACTTCTGGGGCACCGGCTGGCGGATGATCTTCCTTGTGAACCTGCCGCTGGGTCTCGCCGCGCTGGCCGCCGGGATGCGCTTCCTGCCGGAGTCGCGGTCGCCCCACCCGCTGCGCCTCGACGTGGGCGGGGTGGTGCTCGCGTCCCTGGGCGGCTTCCTGGTGATCTACCCGCTGGTGCAGGGCAGGGAGCACGACTGGCCTGTCTGGGCGTTCGTCATGCTCGCCGCCTCGGTCGTCGTCTTCGCCGTCTTCGGCCTGTTCCAGTCGCGCCGCAGCCGTTCCGGCGGCGACCCGCTGATCGTGCCGAGCCTGTTCCGCAAGCGCGCGTTCACCGGCGGCCTGTTCACCGGCATCGTGTTCTTCTCCGGCATGGCCGGGTTCATGATGGCCTTCAACCTCTACACCCAGATGGGGCTCGGCTACTCGGCGCTCAAGGCCGGTCTGGCGATGGCCCCGTGGTCGGCGGGCATGATCGTCGGATTCGGGTTCGCGCAGCCCCTCCAGAAGTTCGGCCGAAAGCTCCTCCAGGGCGGCACCCTCGTCATGGCGCTCGGCGTGGGCGGCGTGCTGCTCACGCTGAACATCACCGGCACGCACCCGAACCCCTGGCAGCTCGCCCCGGCCCTCGTGGTGGCCGGGATCGGCATGGGCCTGCTGATGTCGCCGTTCTTCGACATCGTGCTCGCCGGCGTGGAGGAGCACGAGACGGGCTCCGCCTCCGGCACGCTGACGGCCGTGCAGCAGCTCGGCAGCGCGTTCGGCTACGCCCTGCTCGGCACGGTCTTCTTCGACCTGCTCGGCGGCGTGCCGAGCGCGGTGAGCTTCGACCAGGCGATCAAGGTCACTCTCTGGGTGGTCGCCGGAATGCTGGTCGTGACGTTCGCGGTGGCCTTCCTCCTGCCCAGGCAGGCCCGCGAGAACGCGGAGGCGGCCCACTGACACGACATCGCGGGTGACCACGCCGGAGCGGGGGCTCGGCGTGGTCACCGTTCGTGTGTCCGCCTCCGCCGTTCACGTCCGCCCGCCGGATCGGCGGGATGGTCAGCAGGGCGGGCGGCTCACCGGCCGACCGGCTCCCGCCCCTATTGCCGCGGGGCCGCGCCGCCGAGGATCCGGGCCGCGACCTCGGCGGTCGCGGGGCCGACGCCCAGGGCCAGGGCGTCACGCAGGTCCTCCACCGTGTCCACGTCCCTGCGCACGGACGCGATCCCGGGCGGGGTCAGTTCCTTGGCCCCCCGGGACAGGTGCCTGGCCCTCGACTCGCCGCCGAACCCCGGCCGGAAGGACACGCCCGGCCGTACGGCGTAGAACGTCGTGCCCACCTCGGCGGCGTCGGGGACGAACGCCTGGTCGAACTCCGCCGCCGCCGCGAGCACCGTCTCCAGCTCCTCAGTCCGCAGGGCGGGCAGGTCGGCCTGCAGGGCGCCGACGGCGTCGTCCGGCGCGAGCCGTACGGCCTCCTCCGCGCCGGCCCGCAGGGCGGTGTTCAGCCCCCGGTCGGGATCGGCCACCACATGGGCTCCGAGCGCGGCCAGCCGCCGCGCGGGCAGCGGGTCGGCCGTCACGACCACCACGCGCGCCACCAGCCGGCACCGCAGCGCCGCCGCCACGGTGTCGGAGGCCACCGCGACCGCCAGATCGGTCCGGTGCGGCCCGGCCGCCGCCGCGAGCCGTGTCTTGGCCCGGATCAGGGTCTTCACCGGGACCACTATTGACCATCGCGCGAGGTGCATGCCTGTAGCATCCCGCCTCGACATCGCCCATGGCCAACCGGGAGACTTGACCCGGATCCCGGTGATTTTGGAGACCCTGTGAGCCACCCCAGCGAGCCCTCGTCCGACTCGACCACCCCCGCAGTGCCCACCGTCGGCACGGTGAGCCGGCGTGCCGGCCGGCCGCCGCGCTTCTGGGAGACGCTCGCGGTCGTCGTCGTCAAGCCGCTCTCACGGCTGTTCGTGAAGCGGAGGTGGCGCGGCGGGGAGCACATCCCCCGCACCGGCGGTCTGATCATCGCGGCCAACCATCTGTCGTGGTCCGACCCCGTGCTGCTCGCGCACTACCTGTACAACAACGGGCGGTGGCCGACGATCCTGGCGAAGGCGGGGATCTTCCGGGTTCCCCTGCTGGGCCACGCCGTCGCCCAGCTCCAGGCCATCCCGGTCGAGCGGAACAGCACCGAGGCCACCAAGTCGCTCAAGACCGCCGAGGAGCGGCTGCGGAAGGGCGCCTGCATCCTGTTCTATCCCGAGGGCACGATCACCCGCGATCCCGAGCTGTGGCCGATGGCCGGCAAGACCGGAGTCGCCCGGCTGGCCCTCGCGACCGGCGTGCCGGTCATCCCGATCGCCCACTGGGGTGCCCAGGAGCTGCTGCCGTACGGGGAGAAGAAGCCCCGGCTGCTGCCCCGCAAGACGTTCCACGTGCTGGCCGGGCCGCCGGTCGACCTGTCCAAGTACGCCGGGCAGCCCCTGCGCGGCTCGGTCCTGCGCGACGCGACCGCGGACATCACGGCCGCCATCACGGACCTGCTCGCCGATATTCGCGACGAGAAGGCGCCAGAGGTCCCTTATGACCCCAAGAACGCGGCCAACGGCTGAGCGGAGCGTACGGTGAGGGGGAGCGCGCGGAGCAAGAGGAGTGGTGCGGCCAGTGACCAGGGCGGCTGTTTTCGGTACGGGCTCGTGGGGCACCACGTTCGCGATGATCCTCGCCGAGGCCGGCACCTCCACGACCCTGTGGGGCAGGCGGGCGGAGATCGTCGACGCGATCAACGAGACCCACGAGAACCCCGAGTATCTGCCGGGGACGCGGCTGCCCGACACGATCCGCGCCACGACTGATCCCGCCGAGGCCATGGACGGCGCGGACTTCGTGGTCCTCGCGGTGCCGTCCCAGACGCTGCGCGCCAACCTCCGGGTGTGGAAGCCCCACATCCCGCCCGAGGCCGTGCTGGTCAGCCTGATGAAGGGTGTCGAGCTCGGCACCTGCAAGCGGATGAGCGAGGTCGTCTGCGAGGTGGCCGAGGTGCCGGAGCGCCGGGTGGCCGTGGTCTCCGGGCCCAACCTGGTGCCCGAACTGGCCCAGCGGCAGCCCGCCGCGGCCGTCGTCGCCTGCTCCGACGAGGAGGTGGCCGCCCGGCTCCAGGAGGCGTGCCACCTGCCGTGGTTCCGGACCTACACGAATCCGGACGTGGTGGGCGTCGAACTCGGCGGCGCGGTCAAGAACGTCATCGCGCTGGCCGTCGGGGTCGCCGTCGGGATGGGCCTGGGCGACAACGTGCGGGCGACGCTCATGACGCGCGGGCTGGCCGAGATCGCCCGGCTGGGCGCGGCGCTCGGGGCGGACCAGCACACCTTCGCCGGCCTGGCCGGAATGGGCGACCTCGTCGCGACCTGCACCTCGCCGCTGTCGCGCAACCGCACCTTCGGCGAGAACCTCGGCCGAGGCATGACGATGGCCGAGGTCGTGGCCGCGACGAAGCAGACGGCCGAGGGGGTCAAGTCGTGCGAGTCGGTGCTCGAACTCGCCAGGAAGCACGATGTGGAGATGCCCATCACGGAGGTGGTCGTCGGCGTCGTCCACGACGGCATGACCCCCGGTGAGGCCGCCATGCTGCTGATGTCGCGCACGCCCAAGCCGGAGCGCTACGGTGTCTGATCACGAGACCCGGCGGCTCGCGACGCGCGGCTGACAAGCCGTTTTGCCCCTCGAACACGGTAGATTCGGGCATCATGAATGAGGATCGCGAGTCCCCGTCACGCGTGCGCGTGGCAGTCGTCTTCGGCGGCCGCAACTCCGAGCACGCCGTATCCCTGATGGGCGCGGGCAGTGTGCTGGAGGCCATCGACCGGTCGAAGTACGAGGTCATCCCCATCGGCATCGCCCAGGACGGACGCTGGGTGCTGGCGTCGAGCAACCAGTCCTACGCGATCGAGTCCGGCCGCCTGCCCGTCGTGGACGATTCCGGCACGGCGCTCGCGCTCCCCGGGGACTCCGGCGCCCTCGTGGCCCTCGAACCCGGTGAGATCCCGCGCGCGCTCGGCCGGGTGGACGTCGTGTTCCCCATGCTGCACGGCCCGTTCGGCGAGGACGGGACGATCCAGGGCCTGCTGGAAATGGCCGGTGTCCGCTACGCGGGCTCCGGTGTGCTGGCCAGCGCGGTCGGCATGGACAAGGCGTACATGAAGCTCGTGCTGCGCGCCGCCGGGCTGCCGGTCGGCCCGTTCGTGGTCGTACGCGACCGCGACTGGCGGCTCGACCGCGGCCGGGTGCTCAAGGAGATCGAGGAACTGGGCTGGCCGGTGTTCGTCAAGCCGTCCCGGGCCGGGTCGTCGCAGGGCATCTCCAAGGCGCACGACCCCGAGTCGCTGGAGGCGGCGATCGAACTCGCCCGCGAGCACGACCCGAAGGTGCTGGTCGAGGCCGCCATCGTCGGCCGGGAGGTCGAGTGCGCGGTGCTGGAGTCGCTCGGCGACGACGCCCCCGAGGCGAGCGTCCCCGGCGAGGTGCTCGTCCGGGGCGAGCGCGAGTTCTTCGACTTCGAGGCCAAGTACTACCCCGACCAGATGGCGCTCCAGGTGCCGGCCGACATCCCCGCCGAGGTGGCGGAGACGGTGCGGTCCATGGCCGTGCGCGCGTTCGAGGCGCTCGGCTGCGAGGGCCTGTCGCGGGTCGACTTCTTCTACACGCCGTCCGGCGAGCTGATCGTCAACGAGATCAACACCATGCCGGGCTTCACGTCGCTGTCGGTCGCGCCGCAGCTGTGGGCCGCCACCGGCCTGCCGTACGCCGCCCTGGTCGACCGGCTGATCCAGCTCGCGCTGCGCCGGCCCGCGGGGCTGCGGTAGCTACTCGGGGATGCTCGACTTGATCGGCCCGGCGAGGTCGACCAGCACGGCCCCGGGCTGGTGGTCCTTTCCGATCGTCACCTCGACGTACGCCACCCGGTTGACGGACGTGAACAGCGTCGGCCGGCGCGGGTCCTGGAACCAGCCGACGCCGTTGATGTCGGCGACCTCCGCCGTCGGCTCCATCGCCGCCGGCCGGGGCACGCCGCAGCGCAGGGCGATCTGGCCGTCACCCCAGACGGCGACGTACGGCGACGGGGGCTCGGAGCCGACCCGGTCGAGACCGTCGAGCGTCTTCGGCAGCGCCGCGTCGAGCGTGCGGCAGGCCGCCGCCGCCTCGCCGGTCGGCGTGGGCGGCTCCACGCGGACGGTGGACGAGCAGCCGGCGAGCAGGGCGAGCGCCGCCAGGACCGCGGCTCCCGACGCGGCGCGTGCGGGCCCCTTCGCCTCTCGCATCGTCTCCCCGGCTCGTGTTCCGTTCAGATGTGGACGATCGGACACGTCAGTGTACGGGTGATGCCGTGCACGGCCTGGATCTGGGCCACCACGAGCTTGCCGAGCTCGTCCACGTTGTTGGCCTGGGCGCGGACGATCACGTCGTAGGGGCCGGTGACGTCCTCGGCCTGCGTCACCCCGGGGATGGAGGAGATCTCCTCGGCCACGTTGGCGGCCCTGCCGACCTCGGTCTGGATAAGGATGTAGGCCTGCACCATGACGCCCTCCGGGTAGAGATCAGTGCCGGAGCGTAACCGTACCTCGAATGCACTAGGGGTGTGCTATCACAGTCGGAGATCTCGGCGAATTCGGAGTAATTCAGCGGATTTCAGGACGTCTTCCGCAGACCGCGGCCGTACTGCTGGGCCCCGGCGACGACGCCGCGGTCCTGAGGGCCCCCGACGGCCGGGTCGTCGTGAGCACGGATTTACTGATCGAGGGTAGGCACTTCCGCCGCGACTGGTCGAGTGGCTACGACATCGGCCGTAAGGCGGCGGCGCAGAACCTTTCCGACAT
This sequence comes from Microbispora sp. NPDC046933, assembly GCF_040644635.1. Classification (NCBI taxonomy): domain Bacteria; kingdom Bacillati; phylum Actinomycetota; class Actinomycetes; order Streptosporangiales; family Streptosporangiaceae; genus Microbispora; species Microbispora sp. NPDC046933. The sequence goes on from NZ_JBEYWW010000009.1 coordinate 50,086, forward strand.
CGTTGCCATGGGAGCCGATCCCACCGCCCTCGTGGTCGGATTGGGGCTGCCCGCGGACGTCGGCGCCGACTGGGTGGACGCCCTGACCGACGGCTTCCGCGACGAGTGCGACCTGGTGGGGGCGACCGTGGCGGGGGGCGACATCGCCCGCTCGGAGACCGTCGTGCTCGGCGTCACCGCGCTGGGCGACCTCGGCGGCCGGTCTCCGGTGACCCGGTCGGGCGCGCGTCCCGGTGACGTGGTCGCGGTGACGGGCCGCCTCGGATACGCCGCGGCCGGCCTGGCCCTGCTCGGTGCGGGGGTGACCGGCGGCTCCCCGGATCTCGTCACCCTCCTGGAGGCGCACCGCCGTCCCCTGCCGCCGTACGCCTGCGGTCCGCGGGCCGCGCTGCTCGGCGCGACGGCGATGCTCGACGTCAGCGACGGCCTGCTGCAGGACCTGGGACACGTCGCCGACGCGAGCGGCGTGGCCGTCGAGCTGGACGCCGCCGCCCTGCCCGTGCCCGAGGCGCTGTCCGCGGCGGCGCGCGAGCTCGGCGCGGACCCCCTGGAGTGGGTGCTGACCGGCGGCGACGACCACGCTCTGGCCGCGACGTTCCCTCCCGAGGTACGGCTGCCGCCCGAGTGGACGCGTGTAGGGGTGGTCACGGAGGGCCGCGGGGTGCGGGTCGACGGACAGACCTGGACCACAGGGGGATGGGATCACTTCCGTGGTTGATGTGAAATTTGTGACATAGGCGTATTAAATCTGTTATTAAGTATGGCGGTCGGCAACAGGAAGGACCGTCATGGGCCGTCACACGGTAGGACGCAAGGCGCGAGAGGGACAGCCCTCCCCGGTTCAGGACGACCCGCCCGCAAGAGCCGCCGGTACGGACCACCTGGCCTTCCGTCCTCCGGCGACGCCGGCTGACACCCCGCAGACCCTTCCCGGGAGTGGCCGTACGGACACGCTCTGGCCGGTGCCGCCTGCGGAGACGGCCGGTGGCGGTGTGACGACCGGTGCTGTGACGACCGGTGGTGCTGTGCCGTGGCCCGTGCCGCCTTCGGAGGCGACGACCCGGATGTTCGCCGCGCTTTCGCCCGAGAGGCTGGAGTCCGAGAGCCTGGAGTCCGAGAGCCTGGAGTCCGAGAGGTTGGCATCGTCCGGAGGTCCGGGGTCATCTCCGGGCTCCGGAGGCCGCGGCCTTCCCGGGCAGGGCCGCCGGGACGACCGCGCGGAGCAGCCGAGACGCATGCGGCGGCTGGCGCTCGTGTCGGGGCTGTCGGTGCTGCTGGCCGTGGGCGTCACGACCGGCGGCGCACGGCTGATCGCCGGGCGGACCTCCCTGGCCATGGAGAAGCCCACGACGGCCTGCCCGACCTCGGAGAACTGCGCCGCCGCGGGTGCGCCGAACGGAGCGCCCGGCTCCGGCGAGGCCCTCGGCGGCACGCCCGCCCCAAGCGATCCGACCGGCGATCCGAGCGGTGACCCGGCCCGGAACGGCCAGGACCAGTCAGGCCGGGAGGACTCCGGCCAGACCGGTGCCGGGCAGAGCGAAGGCCGGAACAAGGGGCAGGGTGACACGGCGCAGGGTGACACCGCGCAGGACCGGTCGGCGGCTCCCAGGCCCACCTCCGGTCCCACCGCGACCTCCGGCGGCCCGGATCGCGATCACGCGTCCGCCCGCACGCGGACGCGGGGCCCGTCGTCCACCCCTGCCCCGCGCGCGTCGGCCCAGGCGTCTGCGCAGGTGGGCGATGCTCCCGTCGCCGTCACGGCCGCCCCGGGCGGCACGGCGGACACCATGCCCGGAGGCGATGCTGCGTCCGGCGACGCGGGAAACACCGAGGACACCGCGCGCACGGACGCGGCCGGCGGCGCGACGACCGGCGTGACGACCGGCGTGACGACCGGCGCGGACACGGCGCGGACGGAGTCCGCTCCCGCCGCCGGCGGTCCCGAAGTCCGGGTGCGGTTCACGGTGACACACCGTGACGAGAGCGGGTACGCGGCACGGATCGCCGTACGCAACGAGGGACCGGCCCTGCCTTCCTGGACCATCCGGCTGGCCGTCGGCGGGCAGGTGACGGCGGTTGAGGGGGCGGACTGGCGGCAGCAGGGGAGCACCCTGGTCCTGAGCGCGGAGAACTCGTTGGACGAGGGCGGCACGCTGACGCTGGCCATCCACGCCGACGGCGCGTCCGCCGCACCCGCCGACTGCGTGCTCTCCGAGGGGCGGTGCGAGGTGACCGGCCCCGGCCCGTCCCGGCGCCGTAGCTGACCTTCCGGGCATTCGGCTGTGCGGCGCGCGCGGTCGTGACCGGTCCTGGCTCGCCTCGTCGTGGCGGCTGACCTGCCGTCATCCGCGCTCTCCGGACAGGCGCGGCGTCGGGCTGACCCGGTCTTCGGGTACGTTCGGCTACCGGCCCTCGAAGCCCGTGCGGGGATGGGGTTTCGGGGGAGTAGCGGGCGTTTTGGTTGGATGGTCGTATGACCACCCCACCACGTGTCCTGACCATCGCGGGCTCGGACTCCGGCGGCGGCGCCGGCATCCAGGCCGACCTGAAGACCATGCTGGCCCTCGGCGTGCACGGCATGAGCGTCATCGCGGCCGTGACGGCGCAGAACTCACTGGGCGTGCAGGGCTACTGGGAACTGCCCCCCGAGGCCGTGCGGGCTCAGCTCGACTCGGTCCTCGGCGACATCGGAGCCCAGGCGATCAAGACGGGCATGCTGGCGTCGTCCGCGCTCGTGGAGACCGTCGCGGAGGTGCTCGCCGGCGTGACCGCGCCCGTCGTGGTGGACCCGGTCGGCGTCTCCAAGCACGGCGACAGCCTGCTCGCGCCGGAGGCCGTGGAGACCGTCAAGAGCGTGCTGCTGCCGACGGCCACCGTGGTCACCCCCAACCTGTGGGAGGTCGAGCAGCTCACGGGCGTCAAGGTCGAGGACGTCGGCGACCTGCCCCGCGCCGCCGAGGCCGTGCTGGCCCTCGGCCCGAAGTGGGCGCTGATCAAGGGCGGCCACCTCCCCGGGGAGCCGGTGGACCTGCTCACCGACGGGTCGAGCGAGCACCGCTTCACCGCCGAGCGGCTCGACAACCGGCACACTCACGGCACCGGCTGCACGCTCGCCTCCGCGATCGCGTCGTACCTCGCCCTCGGCGAGGACGTGCCCGGCGCCGTACGGCGGGGGAAGGAGTACGTCACGGGGGCGATCGCGCACGGCTTCCCGCTCGGTGCGGGCATCGGCCCGGTGGACCACGGCTGGCGGATGCGGGCGGACGCCTGAGTCGTCAGCGGAAGTCGCCGGCGTGGTCGGCGGCCCATTCCCGGAACGTCCGCGCGGGCCTTCCGGTGATCTCTTCCACCGTCGACGTGACCAGGTCGGAGCGCGGTCGTCGCGTGCTCGCCAGCAGCGCCTCGACCAGGGCGGGCGGCCGTCCGTCCGCGAGCATCCGCTCCCGAGCCGCCTCCACGGGGACCTTCTCGAAGCGCAGCGGACGGCCGATCGCCTCGCCGATCATGCGGACCTGGTCGGCCCTGCTCACCACCTGTGGTCCGGTCAGCACGTGCGTGGCGCCCACGTGCCCCTCAGCGGTCAGCACGCGTGCCGCCACGGCCGCGACGTCGGCCTGGTGGACCACCGCCGTGGGGGCGATGTCGGGGCCGCGTACGACACCGTCCTGCCGGATCTGCCCGGCCCACCCCAGAGCGTTGGAGGCGATCGTGTCGGCACGCAGGATGGTCCACTCCAGGCCCGACGCCTCGATGAGCCTCTCCATCTCGGCGTGGAGCCGGTTGATCGGATCGGTCTGCCGCTCGGCGTCCTCGTTCACGCCCGACGACGACAGGTAGACGAGGCGGCGGGCGGAGCCCGCGATCGTGGCGAGGACGGCCGGCGCGCCCTCGGACGTGAGGAAGGGCCAGACCAGGAACACCGTCGTGATCCCGCTCAGCGCCCTCTCCAGGGTTTCCGGTTCGGACAGGTCTCCTGCCGCGATCTCCACGCCTTCCGGCAGTCTGGTCGTCCGGGCGTCGCGGACGAACGCGCGCACCGGGACGCCGGCGGATACGAGCTGGGCGGCGACTTCGCGGCCGACGTTGCCGGTCGCGCCCGTCACGAGAATCTGGGCCATGACCGTGATCAACCGCGCCGTGCCGGAGATATTCCGGTACGTGTCCTCGCCTTGGCCGGTCACGGGAGCACGAGAGCCCGCCACCGATCCGGTGGCGGGCTCTCGTGGGAGTCAGACGGTCAGCGCGAGACCTTGCCCGCCTTGATGCAGGAGGTGCAGACGTTCATCCGCTTCGGCGTCCCGTTGACCACCGCGCGCACGGTCTGGATGTTGGGGTTCCAGCGGCGGCGGGTGCGGCGGTGCGAGTGGGAGATGTTGTTGCCGAAGATCGGCTTCTTGGCGCAGACGTCGCAGACGGAAGCCACGGTAATCGCTCCTTTGAATCAGTCGATCGGCCCGGCGCCGGTGCAGCGGCTCGTCCGAGCAATGCCGGGACAACCGGCTGGCCACACGAGGATATCCGATGTCCGCCGGTGCACGCCAAACGGGACTCCGGCGAACGGGGATAGTCTCGTACCCGCCAACGGTAGCGCATCGAGGGGCTGGAGCGCGCGGAAGGAAGGTCGGCCGGATGCTCAAGGTGCTCGATCCCCCCGCGGTGCGCCGCTGGTCCCGCCACTGCGCGGCGGCCCTCGGCCGGGCCAGGGCGGAGATCGACGCGCTCAACGTGTTCCCCGTGCCCGACGGCGACACCGGCACGAACCTGCACCTCACGATCCTGTCGGCCGCCGAGGCGGTGGACGCGCTGCCCGGCGACGCGGACGCGGGCGTCACGTGGGAGGCCCTGACCCGCGGGGCCCTGCTCGGCGCGCGGGGCAACTCCGGTGTGATCGTCAGCCAGGCCGTCAGGGGCATGGGTCAGGTGCTCGGGTGCACGCCGGGGGGCGGCGCCGACCTGCGCGACGGCCTGACGAGGGCGGCCGAGATGGCCAGGGCGGCGGTGGTCCGGCCGGTGGAGGGCACGGTGCTGAGCGTGCTGTCGGCCGCGGCGCACGCCGTACGCGACGCGCCCGACGACCTGGCCGAGGTGGCCCGCCAGGCGGCGGACGAGGCGCGGCGGGCCCTGCGCCGTACGACGGGACAGCTCGGCGTGCTGTCCCGCAACGGCGTGGTGGACGCGGGCGCGGCCGGGCTGGTGATCATGCTGGAGAGCCTGGCCGAGGTGGTGACCGAGGCGTACAGCGAGCGGCACGAGGTGCCCGCCCCGGCGGCGCGGATCGCTCCCGAGGAGCTCGGACGGCAGGACGCGGGCGGCCCCGGTTACGAGGTCATGTACCTCCTGGACGCGGGCGCGGACGAGGTGGACCGCCTGAGGGGCGAGCTCGACGCGCTGGGGAACAGCCTGGTGATCGTCGGCGGGGAGGGCCTGTGGAACGTCCACGTCCACGTGGACGACGCGGGCGCTGCGATCGAGGCCGGGCTGCGGGCCGGACGCCCGCACCGGATCAAGGTGACCCACCTCGGGGGACGGCCGCACGAGCCGGGCCCGGCGAGGGGCGTCGTCGCGGTCGCCGCCGGGGACGGCCTGGCGGCCCTGTTCCGGGAGGCGGGAGCGGTGGTCGTGTGGCGCGAGCCGGGCTCGGCCCCGACGGCGGCGGCCCTGCTGCGGGCCGTCCGCGAGGCCGGAACCGAGGTCGCGGTGCTGCCCAACGACGCCGCCGTGTACGACGTCGCCGTGGCCGCCGCGGAGATCGCCAGGGAGGAGGGCGTGACGGTCAGCGTCCTGCCCACCCGGGCGTCGGTGCAGGGCCTGGCCGCGCTGGCCGTGCACGACCCGCTGCGCCGCTTCGACGACGACATCGTGGCGATGACCGACGCCGCCGGGCACACCCGCCACGGGCACGTGTGGGTGGCCGACCGCGAGGCGATGACCAGTGCCGGGATCTGCCGCCCCGGCGACGTGCTCGGGGTGGTGGACGGCGAGGTCGCGCTGATCGGCGCGGACCTGGCGGCGACCGCGGTCGAGGTCGTCCGGCGCCTGGTCTCCGGCGGCAGCGAGCTGGTCACGCTCGTCACCGGCGCCGGCGCGCCCGAGGCGCTCCTCCACGCCGTACGCGGCCATCTGGAGCGGGTCCGCCCGGACCTGGAGATCGTCGTGTACGAGGGCGGGCAGGGCGGCTATCCCCTCCTCATCGGCGTCGAGTAGCCGGATTGTCGGCCTGTACGGGTAGGAATTGGTGTCGTGACGAGCTTCGACGAGCCGCTCAAGAAGGTGGTCGGCAGGTCGGCCGCCCCGCTGGAGAGCGCGCTGGGCATCAGCACGGTCGGTGAACTGCTGCGCCACTATCCGCGGCGGTACGCGCAGCGGGGGGAGCTGACGCCCATCGCGTCACTGGAGCACGACGAGCACGTCACCGTCGTCGCCAAGGTGTCGTCCGCCGTGCGCAGGCCGATGAAGAACCGGCAGGGCACCTGGCTCGACATCGAGGTGACCGACGGCAAGGAGAAGCTGCATCTGGCCTTCTTCGGCAAGGGCGCCTACGTCGCCGAGCAGCGGCTCACCCCGGGCACCGAGGCGATGTTCTCCGGCAAGGTCGGCGTCTTCGTCGGCGGGAGGACCAGGCGCGTCTCGCTCACCCATCCCGAGTACGAGTCGTTCGACGAGACGGAGGAGACGGCCGAGGAGTTCGCCTCCGCGCTGGTGCCCATCTACCCTTCCGCGCAGGGGCTGCCGAGCTGGAAGATCCGCAGGGCCGTGCGCACCGTGCTCGACGTGCTCAGCCTGGACGACCCGGTGCCCGCGGACATACGGGAGCGGCTGGGGCTGCTGCCGATCGAGGAGGCGCTGCGGCGCGTCCACCGGCCCCGCAGTCAGGCGGACGTCGCGCGGTCTCACGACCGGCTGAAGTTCGACGAGGCGTTCGTCCTGCAGGCCGTCCTGGTGCGGCGGCGCATGGCGGCGTCCGCGTGGCTCGCCAGGGCCCGTCCCGGGCGCGACGACGGGCTGCTGCGCGAGTTCGACAAGCGGCTGCCGTTCCAGCTCACCGAGGGGCAGCGGCAGGTCGGCGAGGAGATCGCCGCCGACCTCGCCCGTGAACATCCCATGCACCGGCTCCTGCAGGGCGAGGTCGGCGCGGGCAAGACCGTGGTCGCGCTGCGCGCGATGCTCCAGGTGGTCGACTCCGGCGGGCAGGCCGTGCTGCTCGCCCCCACCGAGGTCCTCGCCCAGCAGCACCACCGGTCGATCGTGAACATGCTGGGCGATCTCGCGGCCGGCGGGATGTTCGGCGGGACCGCGGTCGCGCTGCTCACCGGCTCGATGGGGGCCGCCGCGCGGCGCAGCGCGCTGCTCGACGCGGCCTCCGGCGCGGCCGGCATCGTGATCGGCACCCACGCCGTGCTGCAGGAACACGTCCAGTTCGCCGACCTCGGCCTGGTCGTGGTGGACGAGCAGCACAGGTTCGGCGTCGAGCAGCGCGACGCGCTGCGCGAGAAGGGCGGCGGCGGACGTCCCCACGTGCTGGTCATGACGGCGACGCCGATCCCGCGCACGGTCGCGATGACCGTGTTCGGCGACCTGGAGGTCTCCACGCTGTCCCAGCTCCCCTCGGGCCGGGCCCCGATCACCACCCACGTGGTGCCCGCCGCGGAGAAGCCCCACTTCCTCGACCGCGCCTGGCAGCGGGTCCGGGAGGAGGTCGGCCTGGGCCGCCAGGCGTACGTGGTGTGCCCGCGCATCGGTGACCAGGAGGGCGACGAGGGCGACCTGGCGAAGGACGACGACGAGCGCAGGCCGCCCCTGGCGGTGCTCGACGTCGCGCGCATGCTCGGGGAGGGGCCGCTGGCCGGCCTGCGGATCGAGGCGCTGCACGGCAAGCTCGCCCCGGAGGACAAGGACGCGGCGATGCGCGCCTTCGCCCGGGGCGAGATCGACGTCCTGGTCGCGACCACCGTCATCGAGGTCGGCGTCGACGTCCCCAACTCGTCGGCGATGGTCATCATGGACGCCGACCGCTTCGGCGTCTCCCAGCTCCACCAGCTGCGCGGCCGGGTGGGCCGGGGCGGGCTGCCCGGGCTGTGCCTGCTCGTGAGCGAGGCCCCGGAGGGCACGCAGGCGCGCCGCAGGCTCGACGCGGTGGCCGCGACCCTCGACGGCTTCGAGCTGTCCCGTGTCGACCTGGAGCAGCGCAGGGAGGGCGACGTGCTCGGCGCCGCCCAGTCGGGGCGCAGGTCCTCGCTCAAGCTGCTGCAGCTTCTGCGCGACGAGGACGTGATCGAGACCGCCCGGGCCGAGGCGACCACCCTGCTGTCCGCCGATCCCGAGCTGTCGGCCCACCCGGCCCTGCGCGCCGAGATCGACACCATGGTCGACGACGAACGCGCCGAGTTCCTCGAAAAGGCGTGACCGCCATCCCCGCCGCGGCGCCCAGCGGGTGCGGGCGGGGGCGCTGTGGCATGCGGCGTGGCATGCGACGGGGGCCGGAAAGTGAAACGGGCGCCGTGTGAACACGACGCCCGTTGAACGACCCAGGGCCCAGCCTTGGGACGGCCTCCCCCCGAATGCCGTCCCCGGCTGGGCCCGCCCTCGGGTCAGGTGCCGAGGGCGCCGACGTGCGGAAGGGCTCACGACCACGCCGGCCGGCCTTCCCCTGGGTCACCGTGAAGGCCGCAGAACTCATGATGCGCATGTGACGGAGCACGCGATACGGCTCTTACTCATTCGTCGCCGCCGCTTGCCCACTCTTGACCTGTTCGATCTTCCCGGCCCTCCGCCCCGCCGTGCCGGGAAGGCTGTCGCGGGCGGGACAATGATGGCGTGACGCGGGTGATCGCAGGGACGGCGGGGGGACGCAGGCTGGCCGTGCCGCCGGGGAGATCGACCAGGCCGACGAGCGACCGCACCCGGGAGGGCCTGTTCGCCACCGTCGGCTCCGTGCTCGGCTCGCTGGAGGGAGCCCGGGTCCTCGACCTGTACGCCGGGTCGGGCGCCGTGGGGCTCGAGGCGCTGAGCCGGGGGGCCGGCCACGCCCTGCTGGTCGAGTCGGACGCCAGGGCCGTACGCACGATCAGGGAGAACATCGCGTCGCTCGGGCTGCCGGGGGCGTCCCTGCGGGCCGACAAGGCCGAACGGGTGGTGGGCCGGCCGTGCGAGGAGCCGTACGACTTCGTCTTCGCCGATCCGCCGTACGCCGTCTCGGACGAGGCGGTCTCCCGGGTGCTCGAGGCGCTGCGCGACAACGGCTGGCTGGCGGAGGGCGCGCTCGTGGCCGTCGAGCGGGAGTCGAGGGGTAAGGACCTGGTGTGGCCCGCGGGCTTCACGGAAGACAGGGTCCGTCGATACGGCGAAGCGGCCGTTTGGTACGGTCGCGCAGCCGGGAACCCGTGAATCTATGGGGGTGCGCCTTGCGTCGTGTCGTCTGCCCGGGGTCGTTCGATCCCGTGACCAACGGACATCTGGACATCATCGGCCGGACGTCACGGCTGTATGACGAGGTCGTCGTGGCCGTGCTCATCAACATCGAGAAGCACAGCCTGTTCACCGTCGACGAGCGCATCGAGATGCTCCAGGCGGTGACGAAGGAGTACGGCAACATCCGGGTCGAGAAGTTCCACGGCCTGCTGGTCGACTTCTGCAGGCAGCAGGGCATCCCGGCCATCGTGAAGGGCCTGCGGGCGGTCAGCGACTTCGACTACGAGCTGCAGATGGCCCAGCTCAACTACCGGATGTCGGGCGTCGAGACCCTGTTCATGTCCACCAACCCGGAATACTCGTTCCTGTCGTCCAGCAGGCTCAAGGAGATCGCCCGGTACGGCGGGGACGTCTCCGGCCTGGTCCCCGACCTCGTCCACCAGCTGCTCGTGGAGCGGCTCAGAGGCTGAACGAGGGCTGGTATTCTTGCCTTTCAGCCTTGCACGACGGCGGTGATTCGCCATGCCTAACGAGAGCAGGATGAGTCTGCACAGCCTCGATCCCCGAGCCCCCTGGGTGATCTCCACCCACGACCTGGGGCGCCGACCGGGATCGATGCGCACGCTCAGCCCGGTTCTCCCGGCACCGGCGGACCTCGCGGTCGGAATGATCGGCGTTCCCAAGGACGCCGACGTCGAGCTGGACATCCGGCTCGAGGCGGTGATGGAGGGCGTGCTCGTCACGGGCACGGCGCAGGCTCCCCTGACGGGGGAGTGCTCGCGCTGCCTGGACCCGTTGACCTCGGAGATCGAGGTCGACTTCCAGGAGCTCTACTTCTACTCGGCGGAGGACGCCGGAGAGGACGATCTGCTCCTCGACGGCGAACTGCTCGATCTCGAGCCGGTATTCCGTGACGCGGTGGTGCTCGCACTGCCGCTGAGCCCGGTGTGCGGTGAGGACTGCCCCGGTCTCTGTGCGGAGTGCGGGATCAGGCTGGCGGAGGCCGGCCCTGACCACCGGCACGAAGCGATCGACGCCCGCTGGGCGGCGCTGCAGGGTTTGGTTGTGGAACAGGAAGACGATCAGGAGGGTTGACGTGGCCGTCCCCAAGCGGAAGATGTCGCGGAGCAACACCCGCGCCCGCAGGTCCCAGTGGAAGGCGGCGGCGGTCGCACTCGTGAGCTGCCCGCAGTGCCGCTCGCCCAAGCGCCCGCACGTGGCGTGCCCGACCTGCGGCACCTACAACCGCCGTCAGGTCGTCGAGCCGTCGGCCTGATCGCACGGTAAGGGACGTCGGGACGCCGGCCGGATCGTCAAAACGAGCCGGTCGGCGTTACCGTGCTTCACAGGAACGTGCGGTGGCGGTTGGACGGTACGCACCGACATGCACGCCCGCGGCCGTGGTGGACGCCGGGGCCATCGGCTCCCGGCGGACCGGCGTCCACCACGCCTTCGGGCCTTCGGCCGGCCCTCCTGCCTCCCGTGCACGGCCCTGCCTGCACATAGGAGTTGGGAGGATTTCATGGCCGCACCGTCTGTAAAGCCCGTGCCCGTCGAGGTCGCCAGAGACGAGCTGTACCAGGTGCTGGACGTCAGGCTCAGCACCGGCATCCTGGAGCGGGCGCTGACGCACCGCTCGTACGCGTACGAGAACGGCGGACTGCCCACGAACGAACGCCTGGAGTTCCTGGGCGACTCGGTGCTCGGTCTCGTCGTGACGGACACGCTGTTCCGCAACCACCCGGACCTGCCGGAGGGCCAGCTCGCCAAGCTGCGGGCCGCCGTGGTCAACATGCGGGCTCTCGCGGACGTCGCCAGGACGCTCGACCTCGGCAAATACCTGCGGCTCGGCCGCGGCGAGGAGGGCACGGGCGGCCGGGACAAGTCGTCCATCCTGGCCGACACGCTGGAGGCCCTGATCGGCACCGTGTACGTCGACAAGGGCCTCGACGAGGCGTTCCGCGTCGTCCATCTGCTGTTCGACCCGCTCATCACGCGGTCGGCGTCGCTCGGCGCCGGGCTCGACTGGAAGACGTCCCTGCAGGAGCTCACCGCCGCCGAGATGCTCGGCGTGCCGGAATACCACGTGGACGAGAGCGGGCCGGACCACGCCAAGTCGTTCTCCGCGATCGTGCGCGTGGGCGGCAAGGAGTACGGCAAGGGCTCCGGGCGCAGCAAGAAGGAGGCCGAGCAGCAGGCGGCCGAGGCGGCCTGGACCGCGATCCGCGCGCTGCGCGACGCCCGCGAGGGCGCCGGCCCCGTCCGCGCCTGAGCCCGGGAGACGGCGCATGCCCGAACTGCCCGAGGTCGAGGTCGTCCGCAGGGGCCTGGAGAGCTGGGTCGCCGGCCGGACGGTGGCCGCGGCCGAGGTCCTGCACCCCCGGGCGGTCCGCCGCAACGTCGGCGATCTGCCCGCCCAGCTCAAGGGCCGCACGCTGGCGTCTGCCGAGCGGCGCGGCAAGTATCTGTGGCTGCCCCTGCGGGACGGCGCCTCCGTCGAGGAGGAGGCCGGTGAGGCGCTGATCGCCCACCTCGGCATGAGCGGCCAGCTTCTCGTCGTGGATCCGCTGTCGCCGATCGAGAAGCACCTGCGCGTGCGCATGGGCTTCACCGACGGCGGCCTGGAGTTACGCTTCGTCGACCAGCGCACCTTCGGGCACCTCCTGGTGGCGCCCATGACCGCCGGGCGGGGGCGGCCGGTGCCCGAGCCGATCGCGCACATCGCCGCCGACCCGCTCGAGGACGCCTTCGACGACGCGGAGTTCGCCGTACGGCTGCGGCTGCGCCGTACCGGGATCAAGCGGGCGCTGCTCGACCAGTCGCTGATCAGCGGGGTGGGCAACATCTACGCGGACGAGGCGTTGTGGCGTGCGCGCCTGCACTGGGCGCGGCCGACGGAGACGCTGACCCGACCGAAGATCGCCGAACTGCTGGCGGCGGTCCGCGCGGTCATGGCCGAGGCGCTGGGGCAGGGCGGCACCTCCTTCGACAGCCTGTACGTGAACGTGAACGGTGAGAGCGGCTACTTCGACCGCTCGCTCGCCGTGTACGGCAGACGTGACGAGCCCTGCCGCCGCTGCGGGACACCGATCCGGCGGGAGGCGTTCATGAACCGGTCCTCCTACAGCTGCCCGAAATGCCAGCCCCGCCCGAGGAACGCCCGTCCGTAGGCACCCCCGCCTGTCGCGGCCGGAGTCGATCTGGATACTTGTAGGCGTGGTTCGGTTGACGGCATGGGTCCGGGGACGGGTGCAGGGTGTGGGGTTCCGCTGGTGGACCCGGGCCCGCGCACTGGAGCTCGGGCTCGTCGGGTGGGCCTCGAACCTGGCCGACGGGAGGGTCGAGGTCGTCGCCGAGGGCCCGAGGGAGTCGTGCGAGAAACTCCTGTCGTTGTTGCACGGCGGTGACACGCCCGGCCACGTTGAGGGGGTGGTCGAGCGCTGGAGCGATGCGAAGAGAGGTATCGCCGGGTTTGTCGAGAGGTAGGGCTTCCCTCAAACCTCTCAAATCCGGTATATTTATCTAGCGAGAGTGCCCACCGGCACGTCTGTGCGGAGCGTTCAACTTGACCGTCTCCATTGCCGGTGCGACTCTTGAGAGGAACCACGCGCACCCCTCCCGCGGCATGAAGTGCGCGAACCAGTCTGGTCACTCAGCGTGGAGGACCCTTTACTATGGCGAAGGCTCTACTCGGCCACGTCGGCGGTCCTGACCCTCGTATGATCTCGGAAATGCGCCGTCTCCAGCAGCGCATCCGCGACCTCGAGGCAGAACTCACCCGGCTCCAGGCCCAGAACGACGCGCTCGCGGCGCAATCTCGTGATGAGGCCCTGGTCCGGCTGCAGGATCGCGAGCCGGCTCTCACCTGAGGTCCGGCAGGAAACGGGAAAGGATTGTAGGGACGCCCCGCAAAGGCGTCCCTTGCCATTTCCGTCGTCGTTCCCCGGCAATTGATTCGCCGGCTAACTGATCGTAAAAAACGAGCCGCGGGCGGGATGGGCGAACCGCCCGGCTTGTCGTTACCGCCGTCATTCCCCGGGCAGGCCATCGGCGTCTATCCCCGCGTACCCGGCCCTCGGGAGCTGTAGTCTTTCCCCCCAAACGCCGGGCGGCACCGAGGGGGGCGGACGTGTACCTGAAGACGCTCACCTTACGCGGCTTCAAGTCCTTCGCCTCGGCCACCACTCTCCGCTTCGAGCCGGGCATCACCGCCGTGGTGGGCCCCAACGGCTCGGGCAAGTCCAACGTCGTGGACGCCCTCGCATGGGTGATGGGCGAGCACAGCGCCAAGTCGCTGCGCGGCGGCAAGATGGAGGACGTCATCTTCGCGGGCACCTCCAGCCGCCCGCCGCTCGGCCGCGCCGAGGTCACCCTGACGATCGACAACACCGACGGCGCGCTCCCGATCGACTACACCGAGGTGACGATCAGCCGGCTGATGTTCCGGTCCGGCCAGAGCGAGTACGCCATCAACGGCGACACCTGCCGCCTGCTGGACATCCAGGAGCTGCTGTCCGACTCCGGCATCGGCCGGGAGATGCACGTCATCGTCGGCCAGGGCCAGCTCGACCAGGTGCTGCACGCGGGGCCCGAGGAGCGCCGGGCGTTCATCGAGGAGGCCGCGGGCGTACTCAAGCACCGCAAGCGCAAGGAGAAGGCGCTCCGCAAGCTCGACGCGATGCAGGCCAACCTGACCCGCGTCCAGGACCTCGTGGCCGAGCTGCGCCGCCAGCTCAAACCGCTGGGCCGGCAGGCCGAGATCGCCCGCAAGGCGGCCGTGATCCAGGCCGACCTGCGTGACGCGCGGCTGCGCCTGCTCGCCGACGACGTGATCACCCTCCGCGACACTCTGCAGCGGGAGGAGGCCGACGAGGCGGCCGTACAGGCGCGGCGGGCCCAGGTGGAGGCGGAGCTGGCCGAGGGCCAGCGCCGGGAGGCCGAGCTGGAGGCGGCGGAGAACGAGGCCCAGCCGCGTCTCAAGGCCGCCCAGGAGACCTTCTATCGCCTTTCGGCGCTGCGGGAGCGGCTGCGCGGCGTGGAGAGCCTCGCGGCCGAACGGCGGCGGCACGCCGCCGACGCCGCGTCCGTCGAGCGGCGCGGACGCGACCCGGAGGACCTGGAGCGCGAGGCCGCCGAGGTGCGTGAGCAGGAGCGGGTGCTGGCGGAGGAGCTCGACGAGGCGCGCGAGCGGCTGGAGGCCGCCGTCGAGGTGCGCGCCGAGGCCGAGGAGGCGCTGGCCGCCGAGGAGCGCCGTCTGTCCGCCGCCGCCCGCGCCGCGGCCGACCGCCGGGAGGCCCTCGCCCGCCTTCGCGGCCAGGTCGAGTCGGCCAGGAGCCGGGCCAGGGCCGCCGGAGACGAGATCGGCAGGCTCGCCAAGGCCGTCGAGGACGCCACCCGGCGCGCGGAGCAGGCCCAGGACGAGCTCGACGCGCAGGCGATCGACGAGCAGCCCACCGACCCCGAGCTCGCGGCCGAGCTGGAGGCGGCGCAGGAGGGTGTGGATCTGGCCCGAGCGGCGGTGGAGGAGGCCAGGGCCATGGCCGAGCAGGCCGAGGCCGTCGTGGAGCGGGCGCGGGCCGACCTGGCGGTGCCCAGGGACGCGCTGGCCGCCGCCAAGGCCGCCGTGAGCACGGCCCGGGCCGCCGACCAGGAGTCGCAGCGCGCGGTCGCCGCTCTCCAGGCGCGGTGCGAGGCCCTGGAGATGAGCCTGGCCGGGGGAGCGGACGGGGCCGCCGCGCTGCTCGGCGCGGGGCTGCCCGGCGTGCTCGGCCCGATCGCCACGCTGCTCGCCGTACGGCCGGGGGCGGAGGCGGCCGTCGCGGCCGTGCTGACCGTGGACGGAGTGGCCGTCGCCTCGCTCACCGCCGCCGTCGCGGCCGTCGAGCACCTGCGCGAGGCCGACGGGGGCCGCGCCGCCCTGCTGATCGCAGGCGACCGCCAGAGCAGTGGTGGCGCGGGCGGTGGCGGCCAGAGCGGCGGTGGACTGAGTGGCGGTGGACAGAGTGGCGCCGCGCGGCCGGAGGCGCCCGTCGCGGGCGCCGAGTGGGCCGCCGACCTGGTGACCGTGCCGGACGAGCTGCGCCCCGCCGTGGAGGCGCTGCTGTCCGACGTGGTCGTGGTGCCCGACCTGCTCACCGCGCGCAAGGTCGTGGACGCCCACCCGGAGCTGCGGGCCGTCACGACCTCAGGCGACCTGATCGGCGTCCACGCCGCGCACGGCGGCTCGGGCGGCGGCACCTCGCTGCTGCAGATGCGCACGGCCCTGGACGAGGCCGCCGCCGGTCTCGCCGCCGCCAGAGCCGAGGCCGAACGGCACGCGGAGGCGCTGGCCGAGGCCGTGGCGGCCGAGCGGGAGCGCCAGCTCGCGCTGGAGGCGGCGCAGGCGCGGGTCGCGGAGGCGCAGAGCGGAGTCAGTGCCGCCCAGAGCGGCGTCAACGCCGCGCAGAACGGGCTGAACGCGGCGCAGGCCGGGCTCGACCGCCTGCGCGGCAGGCAGCGGGAGGCCGACCAGCGGGCCGCGGCGGCCGCCAAGCAGCTCGCCCGGCTGGAGGCCGCCGTCAAGGCCGCCCAGGACGAGGCGGCCCGGCTGAGCCGGTCGGTGCTGGACGCCCAGGAGGCGCGCGAGCAGGCCCAGGCCGCGGTGGTGGAGCTGGAGGAGCAGCTCGCCGAGGCCGAGTACGCCGCCGAGCTGGAGGCGGAGCCGACCACCGACACCCGGGACGAGCTGGCCGCCGCCTGCGGCGTCACCCGGCAGGCCGAGATGGAGGCCCGGCTGACGGTCCGTACGGCTGAGGAGCGGGTGCGGGGCATCGCCGGCCGGGCCGACGCCCTGCTGCGCGCGGCCGAGCGCGAGCGGCAGGACCGAGCCCGGGCCGCGGCCGACCGCGCACGCCGCCGCAGGCAGGCGGAGATCGCCGCGGCGGTGGCCGACGGCGCGCGTGCCGCCCTGGGCGCCCTGGAGGGCTCGCTCGCGCGGGCCGCCGAGGAGCTCGACGAGGCCGAGCGGGCGCGCGGGCAGATCGACGCCGAGCTCAAGCAGGTGCGTCTGCGCGTACGCGAGCGCAGCTCCGAGCTGGACGCCCTGGTCAACCGGGTCCACGGCAGCGAGATGGCCAGGACGGAGCGGCGGCTGCGCCTGGAGCAGATGGAGCAGCGTGCCCTGGAGGAGTACGGCATCGAGCTCGAACCGCTCATCGCCGAATACGGGCCGGGCGTGCCGGTGCCCGGCGACCCACCGGTGCCGTACGTCCGGGAGGAGCAGGAGAAACGGGCCAGGACGGCCGAACGGCAGATGACCCAGCTCGGCAAGGTCAACCCGCTGGCGCTGGAGGAGTTCGCCGCCCTGGAGGAGCGGCACGCCTTCCTCACCTCCCAGCTCGAAGACCTCAAGAAGACCCGGCGCGACCTGCTGCTCGTGGTCAAGGAGGTCGACGACCGGGTCGAGCAGGTCTTCGCGGCGGCGTTCGAGGACGTGGCGCGCGAGTTCGGGCAGATCTTCCAGCGGGTCTTCCCCGGCGGGGAGGGCCGCCTGCTGCTGACCGACCCGGAGGACATGCTGACGACCGGCGTCGAGGTCGAGGCCCGGCCGCCCGGCAAGAAGGTCAAGCGCCTGACGCTGCTGTCCGGCGGCGAGCGGTCGCTGACGGCGGTCGCGTTCCTCGTCTCGATCTTCAAGGCGCGCCCGTCGCCGTTCTACGTCATGGACGAGGTCGAGGCGGCCCTCGACGACACCAACACCCAGCGGCTGCTCACCCTGTTCGAGGAACTGAGACAGACCTCACAGCTCATCGTGATCACGCACCAGAAGCGCACGATGGAGATCGCCGACGCGCTGTACGGCGTGTCGATGCGCGGCGACGGCGTCACCCAGGTCGTCAGCCAGCGCCTGCGCGAAAAGGTGTGAGCTGTGCTTTTTGCCGCGCCTTCGGCGCGGCGGGTCGGGGCGCCCAGAGTCCGCGTCTTCCCTCGGTGCGTGCTCGCTCGTTCCTCGCTCCGCGCGCTCCTCAGTCCAGACACGGCCGCACCCCTCCCTGACCGGAGCACTGCGGGCCGTCTGGGAAACTGCATGGTGTGGACGGTTACCTCGGCATCATCGTGATCGTGGCCATCGTCGCCATATTGGCGGTGGGTGGCCTGTGGCTGCTGTTCCGGCCGAAGGCGAAGGACCTGCCGCCCGCGCCGCCGGCCCCGCCCGAGCCGAAGGCTCCCGTCGTGGAGGAGCCCGCGAAGGCGGGGCTGGGCGAAGAGGACGGCGGCACGACGACCACACTGCCGCCGCCCGCCCCTCCGATCGAAGAGCTGATCAAGGCTCCCGAGATCGAGGTCCCGCCGCCCTCGGCCGGCCGGATGGTGCGGCTGCGCAGCCGGCTCGCCCGTTCGCAGAACGTCCTCGGCCGGGGCCTGCTCGAACTGCTGTCGCGGGACCGGCTCGACGACGAGGTCTGGGACGAGATCGAGGAGACTCTGATCACGGCCGACGTCGGCGTGGCCCCCACCCGTGCGATGGTGGAGGAACTGCGGACGAAGGTGAAGGTGCTCGGCACCCGCACTCCCGATGAGGTGCGCAAGCTGCTGCGCGACGAACTGCTCGCGCAGGTCGCGCCGGACCTCGACCGGACCCTGCACACCGAGCCGCACGGGGAGCGGCCGGCCGTCGTCCTCGTCGTCGGCGTCAACGGCACCGGCAAGACCACGACCACGGGCAAGCTCGCCCGGGTCCTGGTGGGCGACGGCAGGAAGGTCGTCCTCGGCGCCGCCGACACCTTCCGCGCGGCGGCCACCGACCAGCTCCAGACGTGGGGTGACCGCGTCGGCGCGGGCGTGGTGCGCGGCCCGGAGGGCGGCGACCCGGCGTCCGTGGCGTTCGACGCCGTGGCCAAGGGCATCGAGGACAAGGCCGACACCGTCATCGTCGACACCGCGGGACGGCTGCACACCAAGACCGGCCTCATGGACGAGCTGGGCAAGGTCAAGCGGGTCATCGAGAAGAAGGCGGCGGTGGACGAGGTGCTCCTCGTCCTCGACGCGACGACCGGGCAGAACGGCATGCGCCAGGCGCAGGTGTTCGCCGAGGTGGTCAACGTCACCGGCATCGCCCTGACGAAGCTCGACGGCACGGCCAAGGGCGGCATCGTGATCTCGGTCCAGCGTGAGCTGGGCGTGCCGGTGAAACTGGTGGGCCTCGGCGAGGGGCCTGACGACCTCGCGCCGTTCGACCCCGAGGTCTTCGTCGACGCCCTGCTCGGCGACTGACGCACGGAAAACGGGGGCGGGCCGGGGCATCCCCCGCCGGGGATGCCCCGGCCCGCCGCCCGTGAGTCCCGCCGCCCGTGAGTCCCGAGCCGGTCGTCAGCTCCGGAGGAAGGCGCGCAGCTCTTCGAGGTGGGGGGCGATGTCGATGCCCTGCTCCGACAGCCAGCGCGGGTTGCCGTAGGTGTCGCGGTAGCGCTCGGCGCCGTCGCAGATCAGCGTGACCACGCTGCCGCGCTCGCCCCGCTGCCGCATCTCGCGGATGATCTGCACCGCCGCCGCGATGTTGGTGCCGGTCGATCCGCCGACCTCCCGGCGGGTGACCTCCCTGACCCAGTGCATGGCCGCGATCGACAGGGCGTCCGGCACCTGGGTCATCCGGTCGATGACCGTGGGCAGGAACGACGGCTCGACCCGCGGCCGGCCGATGCCCTCGATCCGTGATCCGGCGCCGCCGTGCTCCTCACCCGAGACCCAGGACGGATAGAACGCCGAGCCGTCGGGATCGGCCACGCACAGCCGGGTCTGGTGGCGGCGGTAGCGGATGTAGCGGCCGATCGTCGCAGAGGTGCCGCCGGTGCCCGCGCCGACCACGATCCACGCGGGCTCCGGGTGCCGTTCGAGCGCCATCTGCTGGAAGATGCTCTCGGCGATGTTGTTGTTGCCCCGCCAGTCCGTCGCCCGCTCGGCGTAGGTGAACTGGTCCATGTAGTGCCCGCCGGTCTCGGCGGCGAGCCGGTGCGACTCGTCGTAGATCGCTCTCGGGTCGTCCACCAGGTGGCACTTGCCGCCGTAGAACTCGATGATCTCCCGCTTCTCCGGCGAGGTGCTCGCCGGGATCACCGCGATGAACGGCAGGCCGAGCAGGCGGGCGAAGTACGCCTCGCTCACGGCGGTGGACCCGCTGGACGCCTCGATGATCGTGGTGGTGGGCCCGATCCAGCCGTTCGCCAGGCCGTACAGGAAGAGGGACCGGGCGAGACGGTGCTTGAGTGAACCGGTCGGGTGCACCGACTCGTCTTTCAAGTAGAGGTCGACACCCCAGTGCGAGGGGAGCGGGAACACATGCAGGTGAGTGTCACAGCTTCGGTTGGCGTCGGCCTCGACGGCCTGGATGGCGTCGGCCACCCAGGCCCTCGTGACCGGATCGTGCCGATCCAGGTGGTTCATGGCGCCACTCTGGCACGCTCCTCGGCATGAACACCAAAGAGGCGTCACGCCGGCGGCTTCCCGCCTCACCGGTCTGCGCCTGCCGGTCGCCAGTGAAATCTGCCACATTTTACTCCGGATTGAGGCTTCAGTGTTACGCTAATGAGACTTGTTCGGCTTGCGCGTGACCTGGCCGCGCGGGCCTGGTCTCTGCAGCGACGGTGCTGACCAGGCCGGACGAATTAACACCGTGCTTAGGCCCCAATCGGCACGATGTCCTTGGCACAACGATGAACGAGTCACCTCGCATGTGTTCCGGCCGGACGGGTAACGGGGGAGAAGTTCCGTAGGGGGAAGAGATGATCTCGACCGACGAGCAGCGGCAGGCATGGTTCGAGCGTGAGGTCGTGCCGGTGACGAGCCAGCTCTACGCGTCCGCCATGCGTCTGACGCGCAACCCCGCCGATGCCGAGGACCTGGTCCAGGAGACCGTCGCCAAGGCGTTCACGTCATACCACCAGTTCCGTGAGGGCACGAACCTCAAGGCGTGGCTGCACCGCATCCTCACGAACAACTTCATCAACGACTACCGGAAGAAGCAGCGCTCGCCCAAGCTGTCGGCCGCCGAGGAGATCGAGGACTGGCAGCTGGCCGCGGCCGAGTCGCACATGTCGACCGGGCTGCGCTCGGCCGAGACCGAGGCGCTCGACCAGATCCCGGACAGTGTCGTGATGAACGCCCTGCGGGCCCTGCCGGAGGACTTCCGGGTGGCCGTCTACCTGGCCGACGTCGAGGGCTTCGCGTACAAGGAGATCGCCGACCGGATGGGCACGCCGATCGGCACCGTGATGTCCAGGCTGCACCGGGGCCGCCGCCAGCTCCGGGGGATGCTGGAGGACTACGCCCGCGAGGAGGGCGTCGTACGCGTCCCCGAGCAGGTGTGCGCGGCCTGACCGGTGTCCGATCGGCCGGTGACCGGGACGGAGCCCCGCGCCAAGGGCTCCACGCCCGGCAGCGCACCCTTGATCGCGGTCACCGACGCGGAGCAGGACGAGCGCCGTTCACGGCTGCTGGGCACGGCGCTCGCCTTGTTCCCCGCCGACATCGGCCGGCCGCCCCGCAGCTGGGCCGAGCGCACCCACAACGTCACGAGGTGCACCCAGATGCCTCGGGCGGGCACTTCGCCGCCCACGAAGAGCCGGAACTGCTCGCAGCCGACATCACCGAGTTCTTCCGCGCGTACCGGTGACGTCCGCGGAGCCGCAGGTGCCCGCGTCCCGGCCCAGGACAGGGCCCAGGACAGGGCCCAGGACTGGGCTCGGGGCACGGGTTCAGGCGGCGGCGATGAGGGCGACCGCGCCGAGCGCGAACCCGACGCCGGTGATCTGCACCGGGCTCAGCCGCTCGCCCAGGACGTACCGCGCGAGCAGCAGCGTGCTCGCCGGATAGAGCGACACCAGGACGGCCACCAGGGTGAGCATCCCCCGCTGCGCCGCGAAGAGATAGAGCACGTTGGCGGCCATGTCGAGCACCCCGGCGATGATCGTCACCGTCAGGCTGCCGGGCACCGGGCGCAGGCTCCTGCGCGTGGCGAGGGCCAGCAGCGCGACCAGCGTGATCGACGCGATCCTCGCCCCCAGCAGGGGCCACGTGCCCGAGTCCGCCGGGGCCAGCTTGAGCAGTACGAAGAACCCGCCGAAACCCGCTCCCGACACCAGGGCGGCGAGGATCGGCCCCGCCTTCGGGCCGCTCGCCCCGCCGTTCGGCTCGCGGCTGACCAGCAGGACGGCGAACAGGCCGAGCACGACGCCCACCAGCGCCAGGGCGGACGGCCGGTCGCCGGTGAGGAGGCCGAACACCACGGGGACGGCCATCGCGGTCGTGGCCGTGGTCGGGGCGATCACGGACATCATGCCGGTGGCCAGGCCGCGGTAGAACAGCACGATGCCAAAGGCGCCGGCGACTCCGGAGGCCATCCCCCAGACCAGCGCGGCCGTGCTCGCGTGGCCCGGCAGGACCGGGAGCAGGGCGGCGACCAGCAGCAGGCCGCCGAGCTGGGAGAGCACGACGACGGCCAGCACCTTCGACCGCCTGGTGGCCAGTCCGCCGAAGAAGTCGGCCGTGCCGAAGATCACCGCGCATGCCGTCGCGAGCGCAACCGCCGTCACAGATCCCCCAAGAGATTGCATCAATAGTGCAATGGATTGTAGTAGGAGATCACTAGGCTGTACTCATGCCTGATCCTGCGACGATCACCGCGGCCATCGCCGCGAACGTACGGGGCCAGCGGGCCCACCGGGGGATGACCCTCGACGAGCTCGCGGCCAGGTCGAACGTGAGCCGCGGCATGCTCATCCAGATCGAGCAGGGCCGCACCAACCCGAGCGTCAACACGCTCACGCGGATCGCCGACGCGCTGGGCGTGACCCTCGCGCGGCTGGTGGAGGTCGCCGACACCCCGGTCGTCCGGGTGGTGCACGAGTCCGAGATGGTGACGTTCGAGCATCCCGGGGGAGGGGCGGCCCGCCTGCTCGTGGGGACGGACGCGCCCGCGATCCTGGAGCTGTGGGACTGGCGGCTCGGGCCGGGCGAGCACCACGACGGCGACGCCCACCCCGCCGGCACCCGGGAGATGCTCACCGTCCTGGAGGGGTGGCTCACGCTGACCGTGTACGGCAGGAGCCACGTCGTGGGGCCCGGCGACGCCGTCGTGTTCAGCGCCGACCGGCCGCACCGGTACGCAAACGAGCACGACGAACCGCTGCGGTTCGTGATGGTGGTGACCGAGCCCCCAGAGCCGCCTGATGTAAGGCTGCCGCCTGAGTAACAGTGCCGCCCGACGTCCGTGAGCCTCCTGACGTCGGAGAACCCGCACATGACTGACCAGTAAGGGCTGCGTGGTGACGCTTAGTAGCCGATGATTACAGAATGAATCCGCAAGCCCCGCTCCAAGGTTGGGTACATCCCTTTTTGTGCATGTCTGCTGTGCAGGGGGCGGTGGCCGGTGAGTGAATCGCGAGTCGCGGTGGAAAAACTTCGCGCGGAACTCGCCGCGCTCGGGGTGGCCGACGCCTACGAGATCGGTGACGAGGCTACTCTCTCCGTCTGGATAGGCCTGGTCGTGACCTTCCGTGAGGGCTTTTACCGTTGGCGCGAGGGTGCCGTGAAGTGCTGGCACCTGGGTACGGACCCGGCAGGATGCGCCATCCGGGTGGCTCGCAGGTACGCCGAACTCAAGGCGGACGTGCCGCCCTGGTGGGAGGAGCTGGAAAAGGTTCTGCGGGGGGGAGCGGCCGGAGGCTATCCGTAGCGTTCGTGGCCCCCCGCCTGCTCCGGGGGGTCGTCGTATGCGGATCGGATCCGTTCTGCTGTCGTTGCTGCTGCTCGGCGGGTGCGCCCAGGTCAGGACCGTCCCGGCCGCGGGGGAGCGGCCGGGGCCTGCGGCGCCGCACCCGCGCTTCGGCACGCCGCGGCATTTCGACGCCGACCTGCTGCGCTTCCGGCTCGCCGGGACGCAGCGGGGGGCGCCGGGGCCGCGCCTGCCCGCGGTCCCGCCGCCCCGGCACGTCGACTGCAGGCAGCACAAATGCGTGGCGCTGACGTTCGACGACGGGCCGGCCGAATACACCGGGCACGTCCTCGACCTCCTCGCGGCCCACCACGCCCGGGCCACGTTCTTCATCCTCGGGCAGATGATCACGGGCGAGACGCGGGACTTCGTCCGGCGGATGGCCGCCGAGGGCCACGAGATCGGCAACCACTCCTGGGACCACGCCTCGCTGCCGGGGCTGTCGTCCGACGGCCTGCGCCGCGAGCTCGACCGGACCCAGGAGGCCGTGCGGAAGGTGACCGGCGTGACGATGCGGCTCATGCGCCCGCCGTACGGCGCGACGAACCAGGCGGTGGACAACGAGACGAAGCAGACCGGGCTCGCGCAGATCCTGTGGGCCGTCGACACCCTCGACTGGCTCAACCGCAACCCCACGACGATCGCCCAGCGCAGCGCCGCGGCCAAGCCGGGCGACATCGTGCTCATGCACGACATCCACCCCACCACCGTGCAGGCGCTGCCCCATCTGCTCGACGAGCTCGACCACAAGGGCTTCACGTACGTGACCGTCTCGGAGCTGCTCGGCAGCACCACGCCCGGGAAGAAGTACACGAACAGGTGAAGGGCTACGACTTCGAGGGGCCGGCGCTGGAGCTGGGCGCGCTCGTCCGCGAGGACGGCACGGCCGACCCCGGCGAGCGCGTCCGCGTCCCGGTGCGCATGATGAACCGGCACGGCCTGGTGGCCGGGGCGACCGGCACGGGGAAGACCAAGACGCTGCAGCTCATGGCCGAGCAGCTCGCCGCTCAAGGCGTGCCGGTGTTCCTCGCGGACGTCAAGGGCGACCTGTCCGGCCTGGCCTCGCCGGGGACGCCGGGCGACCGGATCGCTCGCAGGGCCGCCGACGTGGGCCAGGACTGGGCGCCGGAGGGCTGCGTGACCGAGTTCTTCTCCCTCGGCGGCATGGGGGAGGGCATCCCGCTGCGCGCCACCATGAGCGCGTTCGGGCCGACGTTGCTGTCGCGGGTGCTCGAACTCAACGAGACCCAGGAGTCGTCGCTCGGGCTGATCTTCTACTTCGCCGACACGCACGGGCTGCCGCTGCTGGACCTCAAGGACCTGATCGCGGTCATCCGCTACCTGACCGAGACGCCGGAGGCGCTGAGCGGCATCGGCGGGCTGTCGGCGTCCACCGCCGGGGTGATCCTGCGTGCCTTGGTCAACTTCCAGGCCCAGGGGGCGGAGGCGTTCTTCGGCGAGCCCGAGTTCGACGTGCACGACCTGATGCGGACCACTCCGGACGGACACGGCGTGATCTCCATCCTGGAGCTGCCCGCCGTGCAGGACCGGCCGCAGCTGTTCTCCACGTTCCTGATGTGGCTGCTCGCGGACCTGTTCGAGACGCTGCCCGAGGTGGGCGATCCCGACAAGCCGTCGCTGGTGTTCTTCTTCGACGAGGCGCACCTGCTGTTCGAGGGCGCGTCCAAGGCGTTCCTCCGGTCGATCACCCAGACGGTGCGGCTGATCCGGTCGAAGGGGGTCGGGGTCTTCTTCGTCACCCAGACGCCCAAGGACGTGCCCGCCGACGTCCTCGCCCAGCTCGGCGCGCGCGTGCAGCACGCCCTGCGCGCCTTCACCCCGCAGGACGCCAAGGCGCTGAAGGCGACCGTCTCGACGTTCCCCGTCTCCTCCTACGACCTCGAACGGCTGCTCACCGAGCTCGGCATCGGGGAGGCGGTCGTCACGGTCCTGTCCGAGACCGGGGCTCCGACGCCGGTCGCCTGGACGCGGCTGCGCGCGCCGCGGTCGCTCATGGCGCCGTCCGCCCCGGCGGTCGTCCAGGGGATCATCGCCGCGTCCCCGCTCCTGCGGAAATACGGCACGGCCGTGGACCGGCAGTCGGCGTACGAGATCCTCGCCGCGCGTCTGGCCCGGCAGCAGGAGCCCGAGCCGGAGGCGCCGGCCGAGAGACCGGCCGAGAGACCGGCGGAGAGACCGGCGGAGAGACCGGCGGAGGCCCCCAGGCAGTCGGTGCTCGAAGCGATGTTGGCCTCGAAGGAGTTCAGGTCGCTGGCCCGCACCGCCGCGACCGCCCTCGGCCGGGAGATCACCAGGTCGATCTTCGGCACGGCGAGACGGCGGCGCTGAGCGCGTCCGCGCGGTCGCGGTCCCGGTCCCGGTCCCGGTCCCGGGACTGTCGGTGGGGCGTGCGAAGGTGGGTGGCATGGGTTTCAGCGGGTTCCCTGACGAGGCGCTCATCTTCTACGAGGGCCTCGTCGCCGACAATTCGAAGGCGTACTGGACGGCCCACAAGGAGTTGTACGAGACCGGGGTCCGGGCGCCGATGCTCGCGCTCGTGGACGAGCTGGAGCCGGAGTTCGGCCCCGCCCACCTGTTCCGGCCGTACCGGGACGTCCGGTTCGCCAAGGACAAGTCGCCGTACAAGACGCATCAGGGGGCCTACTGCGGGGCGGGCGTGGAGGGCGTCGGCTACTACGTGCAGGTGGACGCCGACGGCCTCTACGTGGCGGCGGGCTGGTGGATGCCGGGCGACCAGGTGCTCCGCTACCGCGAGGCGCTGGACGACGACACCGCCGGGCCCCTGCTGGAGGAGATCCTCGCGGCCCTGCCCGGTGATCTGACGGTCGGCGGAGACCGGCTCAAGACCCGTCCCCGCGGGACGCCGGAGGACCACCCCCGGCTCGAACTCCTGCGGCACAAGACGCTGCACGCCGGGCGGCGGTTCGAGCCGGAGCCGTGGCTGCACAGCCCCGAGACGCTCGACCGGGTCCGCTCGACCTGGCGGGCGCTGGTCCCGCTGGTCGACTGGCTGCGCCGCCACATCTCCTGACCACGTCCCCGGCCCGCCGCGAGTCGTCCAAGGGCCGCGAGCGGCGGATCAGGCGTGGACTTTGACGACCCCGCAGCCGATCCTGGCACCGGCGTCGCCGGTCTTGCGCGTGGTCGCGTCCGGGCCCGTGGCGCCGGTGGCGTCGGGGCGGTGGAAGTACCTGTCCGGGATGTGCGCGAAGTTGTCCGGCGCGGCGTGCACCACGAACGCGCTTCCGTTGGCGTCGCCCAGCTGCTCCAGGGTGAACCTGTCGGTCACGAAGGACGCGGAGGCGGTGCCGTCGGCGGCCGCCAGCAGCGGTGGCATGTCCCCGGCTCCGTCGCCGTGCTCCCCGGGGCCGAGGTGGCTTCCGGCGCTGGCGAACGCGCTGCCCGTCGCCCGGTCGACGGAGCGGGCGTCGCACACGCCGACGGCGTGGACATGGAAGCCGTGGAACCCGGGAGTGAGCCCCCGCACGCTGACGCTGACCCTCGACTTCTTCGCGTCGTACCGCTCGACCCGCACGGTGCCGAGGACGCGCCCGGCGGTGTTCTTGATGACGGCGGTCGCCGACTCACCCGTCGCCTTGCCGGCCGACTCACCCGCCGACTCACCCGCCGACTCCCAGTGGCGGGCCTGCGCGGCCGAGGCCGCCGCCATCCCGGCGGACAGCCCCGGTACAGCGGGGGCGGCCGCGGCGGCGAGTCCCAGGGCCAGCCCGGCGGCCAGGGCGAAACGGGTTGTGCGGGGCATGATCGCTCCTCCTCAGACACACTCGATGCCTGCGACAGCAGAGCACGCCCGGGCGCGGCGGGGAGCGGCACACGACGCCATCTGTGCCCGCCGTTTACCTGCTCTTGCCGGTCCGGGCCCCGCGCCTGTCGCCCGCCCCCTGTCGCTCTCTGGGACGCCGGCGCCGAAAGGCCGATCGGCTTCTGATCCCGTGCGGGCGCAGGCGCTGTGAGATGTCCGGAATAGGCAAGCGACGACGTCCGAGACAGGAAAGACGGCCGATGCCACGAGGGGGTTCACTCTCTCCAGCACACGTAAGGAGCTGGAGACATGCCCGAAACCCCCACGTCGGAGTTCTGGAAGAACCTCAAGCCGATCGAGAACTCGCAGAAGCCGGACGCGCTGCCGGAAGTCTACCTTTCCAAGGTCGCCACCGATGACGACCGTTACTACGTGCCGTTCAGCGAGACCGTCGGATCACGCCCCCTGTGGATCAACGTCAAGGACAACAGCTGGGCCGACATCCTCCGGGCGAAGGAGGCGGGCCTGGTCAACCGGCACTACCACCCGCACGAGGTGTTCGCCTACACCATCTCCGGCAAGTGGGGCTACCTGGAGCGCCCCTGGACCGCCACCGCCGGCGACTTCGTCTACGAGGCTCCGGGCGAGGGCCACACGCTGGTCGCCTACGACAGCGGCGAGCCGATGAAGACGTTCTTCATCGTCAAGGGCCCCCTCGTCTGGCTCGACGAGAACGGCGAATCACAGGGCATCTTCGACGTCCACGACTACATCGCGATGTGCCGGGAGCACTACGAGAAGGTGGGCATCGGCGCCGACTACGTCAACTCGCTGTTCCGCTGACCGCCGGCCCAGCCCCCCAACGAGGAACGCGATGACCGACATCACGACGTCCACCCCCCACGGAGTGGAACGCGAAGCGAGGCGGTACGAGAACCGCCTTCTCCTCCTTCTCTTCCTGGCCTTCGGGTTCGTCTTCTTCGACCGGCAGGCCCTGGCCTTTCTCGCCCCGTACATGGACGCGGACTTCGGGCTGTCCAACGGCGAGTTGGGCACTTTGTCCGGCGTGCTGGCGCTCACCTGGGCGCTGGCCGGGATGGTGGCCGGCCGGTTGTCCGACAGGCTCGGCCGGCGCAAACCGATCCTCATCGCCGCCGTGGTGCTCTTCTCGGTCTTCTCGTCGGTGTCGGGTCTGATGGCGGGCTTCGCCGGACTGCTCGCCGCGCGTGCCCTCATGGGAACGGCCGAGGGGGCGGTGCTCCCGATGGCGCAGTCTCTGATGGTGGAGGCGTCCCGGGAGAGCCGGCGCGGGTTGAACATGGGCCTGCTGCAGGGCTCGTCCGCCGGCCTGCTCGGTGGCATCGTGGCCCCGGTCGTCGTGGTGTGGATCGCCGAGTCGTACGGCTGGCGCACCGCGTTCTATGTCACCATCGTCCCCGGGCTGGTGATCGCCGGGCTGATCGCCAAGTTCGTCCGGGAACGGCCGCCGCTGATCAGGACCGCACCGGAGGCCGCACGGGACGTCGCCGCCGGACAGCCCAAGGCCGCGCTGAAGGACGTGCTCAGGCTACGGAACGTGGTGATCTGCATGCTGATCGCCTGCTGTTACCTGACGTGGTTCGTCACCCTCATCACGTTCACCCCCACCTACCTGACCGAGGTCAAGGGGTTCGCGCCGGGCACCATGAGCGGCGTCATGACCTGCCTCGGCGTGGCCTGGGTGCTCTGGGGCTTCGCCACCCCCGGCATCTCCGACCGGATCGGCCGCAAGCCGGCGCTCATCGGCTTCACCACCCTCGCGGTGTTCTGCCCCATCGCGATCGTCTACGTCTCCAGTCCGGCACTGCTGGGCCTGCTCATGATCTTCACCTACACCGGGCTGGGGTGCTTCACGCTGTTCATGGCCACTATCCCGGCGGAGACCGTGCCGCCCGGCACGCTGGCCACGGCCCTCGGCCTGATCATGGGCGTGGGCGAGCTCGCCGGCGGGTTCCTCGGCCCGGTGATCTCCGGGTGGGCTTCCGACCTGTGGGGCCTGCAGACCGCGATGTTCATCGCGGCAGGCGGCGCGCTGATCGTCGTCCTGCTCTCGTTCGGCCTGCGGGAGACGGCTCCGGCCGTGCTGCGCCGCAGGGCGGCCGCGGAGGTGACCCGTTGAACGACTCATTGAACGACTCATCGAACGACCCGGTGAACGGCACGCTGAACGGGCCGGTCCGGGCGGGGAGCCGGCCGGACGATCTCGTGCGGGCCGCCGTCTGGTACGGGGCGCGGGACGTCCGGGTCGTCGACGTGGCCGTCCGCGCCCCCGGCCCCGGGGAAGTCACCCTCGCGGTCGCCTACTGCGGCATCTGCGGCAGTGACCTGCACGAGTACGCCGACGGGCCGCACGCCATCCCGGTGACCCACCCCCATCCCGAGTCGGGGGCGACCGCGCCGCTCGTCCTCGGTCACGAGTTCTGCGGCACGATCACCGAGGTCGGCCCGGGAGTCCAGGGCCTGGCGCCCGGCGACCGGGTCGCGGTGGAGCCGCACTACCGCTGCGGCGTCTGCCCTCGTTGCCGGAACGGCGAGTACAACATCTGCCGCCACTTCGGCTTCGCCGGTCTCATGGGCGACGGCGGAATGGCGGAGCGGGCGACCGTACCCGCCTACATGCTGCACCGCCTGCCCGGCACGGTCTCCCTGGAGCAGGCGGCCGTGTTCGAACCGGCGGCCGTCGCACTCCACGCGCTGCGCCGGTCGGGTCTGCGGGCGGGCGAGACGGTCGCGGTGGTCGGCCTCGGCCCGATCGGTCTGCTCATCGTGATGCTGGCGGTACGGCACGGCGCCGGCCGGGTGATCGCCGCCGATCTCTCCGCCGCGCGGCTCGACCTGGCCCGCCGGCTCGGCGCGACCGACCTCGTACGGGCGGGAGAACGCGATGCCGTACCGGACCTGATCCGGCGGGCGGCCGGAGGCGAGGGCGTGGACGTGGCGTTCGAGGTGGTCGGCTCGGAAGGCACACTGCGCACCTGTCTGGACGCGACCAGGAGCGGGGGCAGGGTCGTGCTGGCAGGGCTCGCCGGGACGGTGAGCGTCGACGCGTTCGCGCTGGTCAACAGGGAACAGTCGATCATCGCCACGGTCGGTTATCGGGACGTCTATCCCGACCTGGTCCGGTTGGTCGAGGAGGGCGTGGACCTCACGGCGATCGTCACCTCGACCATCGCCCTGAAGGACGTCGTCCGTGACGGGTTCGAGGCCCTGCTGGGCGGCGGCGACCAGATCAAGGTTCTGGTGCGGCCAGGCGAAGGGAGCGCACGCACGTGACTGATCCGTCCACGTTCACCGGATTCCGCGGCGACCTGTTCGCCCACCGTACGGCGTTCGTCACGGGGGGGACGTCGGGGATCGGGGCGGCGACGGCCGCCCTGCTCGCCGAGCTCGGCGCCGACGTCGTGGCTCTCGG
Organism: Microbispora sp. NPDC046933; assembly: GCF_040644635.1. Classification (NCBI taxonomy): domain Bacteria; kingdom Bacillati; phylum Actinomycetota; class Actinomycetes; order Streptosporangiales; family Streptosporangiaceae; genus Microbispora; species Microbispora sp. NPDC046933. Next base: position 80,476 of record NZ_JBEYWW010000009.1, read on the forward strand.
CCTGGCACCCGGGGTCGTCGGCGAGCTGCCGGCCCATCCGCGCGTCCGCGTGGTCGAGCACGACGTTCTCGACCGGGACGGCCTGGCCCGGCTCGTCCGCGCGGAGCCGGAGATCGGAATACTGGTGAACTGCGCGGGCGTCAGCCACGACCGCGAGGAGTATGACCTGGACCGGTGGCGGCGCGTGATCGACGTCAACCTGACCGCCACCATGGTCGCGTGCGAGGCCGCCCGGCCGCGCCTGGCGAAGACGGGTGGCTGCGTCGTGAACGTCTCCTCCATGTTCGCTTTCTTCGGCAGCAGGGACCGGCCGGCGTACAGCGCGAGCAAGGGAGGGATCTCCCAGCTCACCCGGTCGCTCGCGGCGGAGTACGCGGCCGAGGGCGTCCGGGTGAACGCGGTCGCGCCGGGGTTCGTGGAGACTCGGCTCGCCCGGGGCCTGCTGGACGACCCGCGGGCCGCAGCGGAGGTGCTGGCCCGCATCCCTCTGGAGCGGTACGGCAGGCCGGGCGACGTCGCCACGGTGATCGCGTTCCTGTGCTCGCCCGCCGCGTCGTACGTCACCGGGGCGGTGCTTCCGGTGGACGGGGGTTACCTGTGCGTCTGATTGCGGACATACTGCTGCGCTAAGGAGCGTCCGGCAAATGCCGCCCGTCGTGAGCTGGGCCACGCGCAGCAGGGCTTGATTTGTCAGGCAACCCAAGGCACGAAGCGGTAAGGAGATCTGTGATGCCCGCGAACGCCGTCTCCGTGATCTCCCGGGCGACGACGGAGAACGTCGCGCCCGCGGAGCGGATCGACTACTGGGAAGAGTACAACCGCAGGACGCTGGTGGGCCTCTCCTGCCGGTCCTACTCCGACCGGGGCCTGCTGGCCAGGCAGAGCAACATCCGGCTCGGCGACGTACGGCTCGCGGACATCGCAGGCAACGCGCACGTGATCGAGCGGACCCCGCAGATGGCGAGGTCCGCGCCGAAGGACTCGGTCTTCGCCAGCCTGCTGCTCAGGGGCGAGGCGGTCTTCCTGCACGAGAACGGCTGCGTGTCCGCGTCGGCCGGCGAGCTGCTGGTCTACGACACGCGCAAGCCGTACCTCTTCGGCTTCTCCTCGTCCATGCGGCAGATCCTGGTGGACATCCCGCACGACCTGTTCGACGAGGCATGCCGGCCCGGCGGCGTTCCGGTGCCGATGCTCTTCGGCCGGGGCGGCACGCACGAGGGCGCGCTCATGTCGAGCCTGCGCTCGCTGCTCGGCGACGTGGTCGCGATGCGCGGTGGCGACGGCCCGGAGGAGACGCAGCGGGCGGTGCTCGGGCTGATCCGCCTGCTCACGCTGGAGCGGTCCGGGGGATCGGCCCCCTCCGCGGCCCAGCTCGTCATCGCCAAGGAACACATCGAGCGACACCTGCACGACCCGCGACTGAACGCCGCGGAGGTCGCCCGCGTCCTCGGGATCTCGGTGCGGCAGCTCGCCCGGATCTTCGAGGCGGCCGGCACGACCCCGGCCCGTTACATCCTGGAACGCCGGCTGCAGCGGGCAAACGCCGAGCTCGGCGAGCCCCGGGCGGGGGAGACGCGGATCGCCGACGTCGCCTACCGGTGGGGGTTCTCCAGCCAGGCCCATTTCGCCCGGGTCTTCCGCAACCGGTTCGGGCACACTCCGAGCGAGGTGCGGGAAGCCGCCCGAGAGCGTCTCGCCGGCTGACTCTCCTCTTCGCACCCCGGGAGGACCCGGACGGGGCCGGCGCGTGCGGGCGGGAAAGCCGAGGCCCCCGCCGATCGTTCGGCGGGGGCCTCGGGGCAAGGAGCTCAGTTGCCGCGCTTGGCGCGGGCGGCGGCGCGGCCCCGGCTGGCCGCGTCGAGGACGACCTTGCGGATGCGCACGGTCTCCGAGGTGATCTCCACGCACTCGTCGTCGCGGATGAACTCCAGGGCCTGCTCCAGGGACAGGACGCGCGGCGGAATCACCTTCTCGGTCTCCTCGCTGGTGGAGGAGCGCATGTTGGTGAGCTTCTTCTCCTTGGTGATGTTCACGTCCATGTCGTCGGAGCGGGAGTTCTCCCCGATGATCATGCCCTCGTACACCTCGGTGCCGGGGGAGACGAACAGCGTGCCGCGCTCCTGCAGGTTGAGCATGGCGAACGCGGTGACCTGGCCCGCGCGGTCGGCCACCAGCGAGCCGTTGTTGCGGGTGCGCAGCTCGCCGAACCACGGCTCGTACGTCTCGAACACGTGGTGCACGAGGCCGGTGCCACGGGTCTCGGTGAGGAACTCGGTGCGGAAGCCGATCAGGCCGCGCGCCGGCACCAGGAACTCCATGCGGATCCAGCCGGTGCCGTGGTTGGTCATGTGCTCCATGCGGCCCTTGCGTACGGCCAGGAGCTGGGTGACGGCGCCCAGGTACTCCTCGGGGCAGTCGACCGTGAGGCGCTCGACCGGCTCGTGCACCTTGCCGTCCACGACCTTGGTCACGACCTGCGGCTTGCCGACCGTCAGCTCGTAGCCCTCGCGGCGCATCTGCTCCACGAGGATCGCCAGGGCCAGCTCGCCGCGGCCCTGCACCTCCCAGGCGTCCGGACTCTCGGTGGACAGCACGCGCAGCGAGACGTTGCCGACCAGCTCCTTGTCGAGGCGGTCCTTCACCAGGCGGGCGGTGACCTTGGCGCCCTTGACCTTGCCGACCAGCGGGCTGGTGTTGGTGCCGATCGTCATGGAGATCGCCGGCTCGTCGACCGTGATCAGCGGCAGCGGGCGCGGGTCGTCCGGGTCGGCCAGCGTCTCACCGATCATGATGTCCGGGATGCCGGCGATCGCGATGATGTCGCCCGGCCCGGCCTCCTCGGCGGGCTTGCGCTCCAGCGCCTCGGTCATCAGCAGCTCGGAGATCTTGACGCGCTGCACGGAGCCGTCGGTGCGGCACCACGCGACCTGCTGGCCCTTGCGGATCGTGCCCTGGTGGACGCGGCACAGCGCGATACGGCCCAGGTAGCTGGACGCGTCGAGGTTGGTGACGTGGGCCTGGAGCGGTGCGGACGGGTCGTAGACCGGCGCCGGGATCGTGTTCTTGATCGTCTCGAACAGCGGCTCCAGGTCGGGGGAGTCCGGCATGCCGCCGTCGGCGGGGCGCTCCAGCGAGGCCCGCCCGGCCTTCGCCGAGGCGTACACGATCGGGAAGTCGATCTGCTCCTCGGTCGCGTCGAGGTCGATGAACAGCTCGTAAACCTCGTCGACGACCTCGGCGATGCGGGCGTCCGGCCGGTCCACCTTGTTGATGCACAGGATCACCGGCATCTTCGCGGCGAGCGCCTTACGCAGCACGAAGCGGGTCTGCGGCAGCGGGCCCTCGGAGGCGTCCACGAGCAGCACCACGCCGTCCACCATCGACAGGCCGCGCTCGACCTCGCCGCCGAAGTCGGCGTGGCCGGGGGTGTCGATGATGTTCAGCGTCATGCCGCCGTGCCTGACCGCGGTGTTCTTCGCGAGAATGGTGATCCCCTTCTCGCGCTCCAGGTCGTTGGAGTCCATGACCCGCTCGTCGACGTCCTGGTTGGCGCGGAACGCGCCGGACTGCCACAGCATCGCGTCGACCAGCGTGGTCTTGCCGTGGTCGACGTGCGCGATGATCGCGATGTTCCGCAGGTCGTCGCGGGTGTTCATAGGCATAGTGAAGTCTCGCTCTGGTTCGTCGGGGTGTCGTCCGCGTCCCGGGACCGAAGCGAGACGCACATCCGCCGCATGACACGGCCCAGCCATTTTAGTTGATCCCGATCGCCGCCACACGCCGCCGGCGCACAGGACCCTCGATGGCAACGCCGATGCCGCGAGCCGCATTCCATCCTGTCTAAACGCTTTCCGTTTGGGCAGGTGGGTCGGCTGTGACGGATGAAGGTCTCGTGCTGCTGATCGCCTGGGCGGAGTTACTCGTGCCGCTCCTCGTCCTCGCCTACGTCCTGCTGCGGCGGCGCACATGATCCCGCCGGCTCGGCTGGCGCCGCCCGTCCTCCTGACGGCACTCCTGCTGTCCGCCTGCGTCAGCCCCGCATGGGACGACCACGACTACGCGCTCAAGGCCGGGAAGACGGCCGAGTCGGCCGTCTCGGCCGTGCGCTTCGCCCGTTCCGCCGTGGCGCACCGGGACCGAATGACCGGGCCGTACGCCGAGGTCGTGCTGACCGAGGCGGTGCAGGACCTGAGCAGCGTGAACGACCAGTTCGGCGGCGTGCAGCCGCCCTCGGACGCCTCCGACCGGGTCAGGGACGAGGTGCTGCGCCTCACCGAGAAGGCCGAGAGCGAGGTGGAGGACCTGCTCATCCAGGCGCGCCGCGACGGGGTGAAGGACCCGGCGGCGGCCGTACGGGAGCTGGACAGGCTCGCGCGCGAGCTGAGCGACTTCGCGGAGAAGCACAGGTGAAGAAACTGATCGCGGTCACGCTCGGCATCCTGACGGCCTTCGGCGGCTTCGTGGACATCGGCGACCTGGTCGCCAACGCCGTCGTGGGGTCGAGGTTCGGGATGTCCCTGGCGTGGGTGGTGGTCGTCGGCATCATCGGGATCTGCGTCTTCGCCGAGATGTCCGGCAGGATCGCCGCGGTGTCGCAACGGCCGGTCTTCGACCTCGTCCGCGAGCGCATGGGCCCCCGGGCCGGGCTGGTCAACCTCGGCGCGTCGTTCTTCATCAACGTGCTCACGCTCGCCGCGGAGATCGGCGGCGCCGCGCTCGCACTGGAGCTGGCGACGGGCCTCAACTACCTGTTGTGGGTGCCGCCCGTGGCCCTGGTCGCCTGGCTGGTCATGTGGCGGGTGAAGTTCGAGACCATGGAGCGTGTCTTCGGGCTGGCCGGGCTCGCGCTCGTCGTGTTCATCGTCGCGCTGTGGCAGCTCGGGCCCGACTGGGGCGAGCTGACCACGCAGCTCACCCGGCCGCCCAAGGACGAGGGCGTGCCGACCTACCTCTACTACGCGATCGCGCTGCTCGGCGGCGCGATGACGCCGTACGAGGTGTTCTTCTTCTCCTCGGGAGGCGTAGAAGAGCGGTGGACGCGCAAGGATCTGGTGACGGCGCGGGCCAACGTGTTCGTCGGCTTCCCCCTCGGCGGCCTGCTGTCGCTGACGATCGCGGCGTGCGCGGCGACCGTGTTCATGCCGGTCGAGGCCGAGCCCGACTCGCTCGGGCAGATGGTGCTCCCGGTCGCAGAGGGACTGGGCAAGATCGGGCTCGGTGTGGTGATCCTCGGGGTGTTCGCGGCCACGTTCGGCGCGACGCTGGAGACCGCCCTGTCGTCCGGCTACTCGCTCAGCCAGTATTTCGGCTGGCAGTGGGGCAAGCACGTGGTGCCGGGCCGGGCCGCCCGGTTCCACGTGACCGTGCTGGCCTCGGTGATCGTCGCGACCGCGCTGATCCTCACCACCATCGACCCGATCAAGGTGACCGAGTATTCGCTGGTCTTCTCGGCCGCGGCCCTTCCGCTCACCTACCTGCCGGTTCTCATGATCGCCAACGATCCCGACTACATGGGGGAGAAGGTCAACGGCAGATTCAGCAACGTGCTGGGAAGTTTCTACATGGTGCTGCTTCTCGTCGTGGCGGTCGCGGCCATCCCCCTGATGCTCGCGACGAAGGCGGGGCAGTGACGACCCGGCTGGAGGAGGTGTGATCGATTAACGAGCACGCACGGGTGCTGCACGCCCGCCTGCACCTGCTCGACCGGCAGGTCGTCAGGGAGAGCGACGACCGCCTGCTGTGCAAGGTGGACGACCTGGAGGTGCGGCCCGGCGACCGGCCGTACGTCACCGCGATCCTGTCCGGCCCGCTGGCGCTCGGCCCGCGGCTCGGCGGCCTGCCGGGATGGCTGATGACGGAGACCGACCGGCTGTTCCGCGGGGAGGAGCGGCCGGGGCCGTACCGCATCGAGATGAGCCTGGTGACCGAGATCGGCAGCGCCGTACGGGTGGCCGGCCATCGCCAGGACCTGGCACTGGAGCGCTGGCTGACCAGGAACGTCGTCGGCCGCATCCCGGGAGCGGCCGGTACGGAGGAGCAGGACGCCCCGGAGAGGACCCTCAGGGTGCGGGAGAGGCAGGAGGACAGGCCGGACACCATGCGACTCGGCGGGCTGCTCGGCCGTAGGGTCCGCGGCCCGTCCGGGGAGGTCGCCGGAGACACGGTGGACGTCCGCCTGGTCCAGGACGGGCCGCTGCTGGCCGAGGTCCGTCAGGCGTTCCGGCTGGCCGGGCTGCTGATCTCCCGGCGGCGTGCCGGTCAGCTCTTCGGGTACGAGCGGGGCCCCGGGCTGTGGCGGCCGTCGCTGCTCGGCACCGTCGTGCGGCGCATGCACGGCGAGATCCGGTACGCCGAGTGGGACCAGATCGAGTCGCTCGACGACGAGGAGGTCAGGCTGGGGGTCGCCTGGGACCGGCTGCGCTCGACGGCCGACCTCTGAAAGATCCCCGTCGCACAGGGGGTGAAGTGGTGGGAAATAAGGTCGGGGGCATGGCTCTCGCTGCTGCTTTCGGAGCGATGCTGCGCACGGCGGACGGTGTCCGCATCGACGCGGCGCACACGCCCAACGGCTCACTCGGCCGTGCTTCTCTCGATCTGGGAATCGTCGTCGCGCATGGCTTCACCGGCACGTGGAGAGGGCCGGACACCCGGCGCATCGTGCACGTCCTGTCGAAGTTCGGCGGGGTGGTGTCGTTCGACTTCCGGGGGCACGGGCGCTCCGGCGGCCAGTCCACGGTGGGCGACCTGGAGGTCCTCGACGTGGACGCGGCGGTCAAGCACGCCCGCGCGATCGGCTACCGCCGGATCGCCACGGTCGGGTTCTCGATGGGCGCCGCCGTGGTCGTGCGGCACGCCGCGCTGCACGGAGGCGTGGACGGGGTGGTGTCGGTGAGCGGCCCGGCCCGCTGGTACTACCGGGGCACCAAGCCCATGCGCCAGGTCCACTGGGCGATCGAGCGCTGGCACGGCCGGTTGGCGGCCCGGCTGGTCAAGCGCACCAGGATCGCGGTCGGCGGGTGGGATCCCGTCCCCCTCCCGCCGTACGAGGCGGCGGCCCTGGTCGCGCCCACGCCGCTGCTGATCGTGCACGGCGACCGGGACCCGTTCTTCCCCACCGAGCACGCCTACCAGTTGTACGAGTGCGCCGGCGAGCCGAAGGAGTTGTGGATCGAGCCCGGCTACGGCCACGCGGAGGCTGCGGCCACCCCCGACCTGGTCCGGAAAATTGGTCACTGGATTTCGCGAACCAAATCCCCATAAGGGTCGTCTATGAGGGTTGTGCGGATCCAGTGCCTCCTCTGCGGGAGACACCGAGCGAGCCGGAGGGGCGCGCCGCCGGTCTGGACTGAGGAGCGTTTGGGAGCGAAGCGACCAAGCGCGACGAGGGACGTGCTCATTGCGTGCCTTCGGCTCGACCAGGCGGAAGTGAGCGTCCCGATGGTGAAGCGGGAAACACCGCACCGCCGATCGGGGGATCGGCGCACACCTTCACGCGGGTGTGGCCCAGCGTCGCGGGGGCGCGCTGGGCGGTTTCACCGGCCCGGTACGGCACGCACGCCGTACCGGGCCGGAGGGACGCGTTCCGCCCACGTGTTCAGCCCACGCGTTCCGCCGGGACGCGTTCGGCCACGGGTTCAGCCCAGGCGGGCGATCGACTTGGTCTCCAGGTAGGCCGACAGGCCCTCGGGTCCGAGCTCCCGGCCGAGGCCGCTGGCCTTGAAGCCGCCGAACGGCGTGTTCGGGTCGAGCGTGTGCATCATGTTGACGCCGTACGTGCCGGTGCGCACCCGGCGGGCGACGTCCATCCCGTGGTCGGTGTCGGCGGTCCAGACCGAGCCCGACAGGCCGTAGTCGCTGTCGTTGGCGATCCGCACCGCGTCCGCCTCGTCCTCGTACGGGATCACCGTCAGCACCGGGCCGAAGATCTCCTCACGGGCGATGCGCATGTCGTTGGTGGCCCCGGCGAAGACGGTCGGGGCGACGTACCAGCCCCGGTCGTACGGCCGGTCGAGGCCGCCGACGACCGGCTTGGCGCCCTCCTCGATGCCCGACCTGATATAGCCCTCGACCCGCTCCTGCTGCCGCCTGGCCACCAGCGGCCCGATCCCGGTGGCCGGGTCGGCGGGGTCGCCCACCCGCTGGCTCGTCACCATCTCGGCGACGGCCTGGACGACCTCGTCGTACCGGTTGCGGGAGGCGAGGATGCGGGTCTGCGCGACGCACGCCTGGCCGTTGTTCATCAGCGAGGCCATCGACAGGAAGCCCATGGCGGAGGGCAGGTCGCAGTCGTCCAGGATGATCGCCGCCGACTTGCCGCCGAGTTCGAGCGTGCAGCGCTTGAGCTGTTCGCCGCAGATCGACGCGATCCTGCGACCGGCGGCGGTCGAGCCGGTGAAGGCCACCTTGTCGACGCCCGGGTGGGAGACCAGGTGCTCGCCCGCCTCGCGGCCGGCCGCGACGATGTTGACGACCCCGGCCGGGATGCCGGCGTCCTTGATCATCTCGGCGAGCAGGTAGGAGTCGAGCGGCGTCTCGGGGGCCGGCTTGAGCACCACGGTGCAGCCCGCGACGAGCGCCGGGGCCAGCTTGGTCATGGAGACGAACTGGGGGACGTTCCAGGGGACGACGGCCGCCACGACGCCGACCGGCTCGCGGCGGACGATCACCGGGCCGAACAGGCCGGGCCGCTCCTCCTCGACGGGGAACGTCGCGCCGAGGCCAGCGTAGTACTTGAGCATGCCCAGCGGCTGCGGCGCCTGGGCGAGCTGGGAGAACGTGATCGGAGAGCCCATCTCCGTGGTGATGGTCTCGGCCATCTCGGCCTGGCGCGCCTCGTAGATCTCCGCCAGCCGTCCCACGATCGCCGCGCGCTCGGCCATCGTCATCCGCGGCCAGGGCCCGTTGTCGAAGGCGTCCCTGGCGGCCGCGACGGCCCGGTCCATGTCGGCGGCGGTGCCGTCCGGCACCCGGCCGACGACCTCCTCGCTGTGAGGGGAGATCACCTCGATCGTGCCCGTGCCCGCGGGGGCCACCCAGTCGCCCCCGATGAACAGCGTCTCGTGCTGCAGCATGCCTGCCTCCTGATCGGGCGCGCCTTCGCGCACACAGTGAGACCGAACCATGTTCTGCTCTGCCTTGGCAAGAGCCCGCGCTGCCGGGGGTCCGGCCCGCGCCGGGTGGCGCGGGCCGGACGGTGCGGCTCGGATTCGGGGGCCCTACGGAAGCGCCCGCCCGAGCAGGTGGGTCATCGCCCGCCGGACCAGGTCCGTCCGCATGGCCTGCGTCGTCGCGCCCTCCGCGCCGAAGCCGAAGTAGACCGTGTCCTTCGTGGTGATGCCCGCGCCGTCGTCGAGCGACCGGTCGCTGCGCGCCCAGTCGTTCAGCGCGGTCCCCGACCCGGGAGGCGGCCCGGCGACGGTCCAGCCGCCCAGGTCGTCCTCGAACGAGGTCTCCGCGACGGTCGCGCCGTCGGCCCTGACGGTCATGTCGTCGAGCCACACGCCGAGGCCCTGGGTGCCCCAGTCGCTGATGTAGGAGATCGACACCTCGACCTTCTTGCCCGCGTACGCCGTCAGGTCGACCGACCACTGCTGCCAGCCGTTCGACGAGCCGGAGGCCGCGTGCCACGCACCGGTCGTGCCGGTGGCGGTGCAGGACGACGCGCCGTCGTACGTCTGGTAGTGGGCGGTGAACGGGTGGATGTCCACCCAGCCGGCGGCGCAGCTGTCGCCCGCCTCCTGCGAGGTGTGCCCGTTGGCGTCGGGCAGCGTCGTCCAGTCGTCCTGGCCCGCCGTGTGCGCCTCGACGGTCAGGAAGTCCCAGTTGGGCTCGGTGTTGTACGACGTCCAGAACGACAGCTCGCCGCTCGTCTTGCCGGTGAGGTCGATCGTCCTCGTCAGGCGCTTGTAGGACACGTCCGCCTGGCCGCTCTGCACGTCCCAGGCGCCGGTGTGCGGGCTGAACGGCGCTCCCGCGCCGTACTGCCACTTCAGCGGGGCCGAGCTGGCGAACTGCGGGAACCGGTCGGCCGGCAGGACCGAGGAGGTCGTGACGAACGAGGAGGTGCGGTTCTGGTTCCCGGGCGAGTCGCCGCCGTTGAGCGTGCCGGTGAAGCCGGCGAACGCGCCGCCGGCGCCCCGCAGCGGCAACGTGTTCCCGTCGCCGTCCTGGCCGCCGCCCTCCACGTAGGTGTAGGCGCCCAGGTAGTACTGCACGAAGTCGTTGCTCAGCGAGAGGCACGGCGGCTTGCTCAGGGTCGTGCACTCGGGTTGCGCCGGGTAGTCCGGCTCATACCAGTAGGAGCCGTTCGTGTTCTGGGCGTACAGCGCGTACTTGCCGGTGGCGAGCAGCTTGCCGCCCTCGTTGAGGTAGTCGCGGAACGCCAGCTCCAGGGCCTCGGCCAGATTGGCGGCGCTGCCGCCGGGCTGCCCGGACGCACGGGGGATGATGTCGTCGCCGGTCTCCCAGACGACGGCCTTGTAGTGGCTGAGGACCCCGAGCGGATGGGGCGCCTTGCGGCCGTTCTTGTCCACGTCGTACACGTCGGAGGAGTAGCCGGCCTCCGCGAGCGCCTTGGCGTAGTCGTCGGCGTACTTCGCCTCCGTGACGCCCTGGGCCGGGCTGATGCCCGTGACGTCCTCCGCCGCGACGATCAGGACCTTGCCGCCGATGTCCGTGGCGACCTTGTAGGTGAACTCCTCGCTCTTCTTCGTGAGCGAGTGGAACCACACCTTCACCGTGTCGCCGGGTTTCGCGCCCTTGACCGTGCCTCTGAGCTGGTGGAAGTAGGTGTCGTAGCCGTCGCCGTACCGCTCGCCGCCCTTCCACTCGGAGGTGGGGGCGATCTTGGTGCGGCCGCCGTTGATCTGGTAGTCGAGGAACACCGGCCCCAGCTTGCGCTTGGCGTCCACCTGCACGACCTGGTCGGTGCCGTAGCTGACGTCGAACGCGTCCACGACGAAGTCGGGCACGGTGTTGCCGAGGTGGCTGACCGGCTCGCTCGGGTCGAGCGCGGACTTCACGACGTCGAGCGCGAAGGGCAGCTGTTTCTCGAACTCGGCCTGCACCAGCGCCTCGTCGTCGGGGAAGACGAAGCCGCAGCCGTCGCATCCCTCTTCCAGCTCCGGCGTCCACGCGAGCGTGCCGTACGCCTTGTGCGCGTGGTCGGTGGTCTCGCCGTTGGTGGTGTAGAGCTCGGCGCCGACCCCGGGGTCGAAGCCGGGAACGGCCGGGTTCTCGTCGGTGCCGGTCAGCGCCAGGTAGACGGGGTCGTCCGCGGTCTTCGTGGCGACCTGCCAGCCCTCGGGATACAGCAGCAGCGGGCCGAAGGAGTGGTAGTTGACCTGTGCCTTGAAGCGCAGCCGCTTGAGCAGGCCGTCCATGGCCCGGGTCTCGGGCTCCGACATCGGGCCGGTGCCGCGGTAGGTCTCGCTGCTGAAGACGCTGGACGAGCCCTCTTCGTCGTACCCCCACCGGGTGGGGAAGTTGCGGTTGAGGTCGACGCCGTCGTTGCCCGTGATCTGGCCGTCGCCGTCGTTGTCGCGGAGGTTCTTGCGCCAGAGCCGGTTGCCCTCGGTGAAGGTGAAGTCGTAGCCGTCGGGGTTGGCGACCGGGACGAACCACACCTCGGTGGTGGTCAGCAGCCGGCCGATGTCGGATTTGCCCTTGTTGGCCACCAGATACTTCAGCAGCCGCATGTCGACCTCGGTCGCGATCCACTCACGGGCGTGCTGGGTGGCCGAGTAGAGCACCGCGGGCTTGACGCCGTCGGGCAGCACCCGGGCCAGCTTCGTCAGCTTCAGCGCGAGGATGTCCTTCCCCTGGAGGGTCTTGCCGATCGTCTCCAGCTTCGCGATGTCCTTGTTGGCGTCCGCGATGGATCGGAGCTGGTCGGCGATCCCGCCCTTCTCCGAGTAGGACTTCCAGACGGTGTATCCGCCGGCCGCCTGCGCCTTGGCGGCCTCCAACTGCGTCTGGCCCTGGGGGTTGCGCACCGGCTGCGGCCGGTAGCCGAGGATCTGGAGCTTCTTGAGCTCGGCGGGGGTCGCCGTCAGTTCGACGTGCTCCTTGTCGCCCGCGGGGTGCCGCTGGACGACGTCGAAGCCCTTCTGGGTCAGCGTGCCCGAGGTGCCGGGCGCGCTGTCGAGCTGGTAGAGGTCGGCTTGGTCCTTTGGGGGGAGCGGGTCGCCCTGGCCGGCCTGCGCCGGGGAGACCGGCAGCAGGAGCGCCGCGCCGAGAGCCGCGGCGGCCAGAGTCGAGACGATCTCTCGTCGGGACATCGGTGAGCCCTTCGTGGGGGGTGACGATCTCCCGAATCTCTGCCTGGGTCAAATCGCGTTCAAGTGCGGTAAGGCGACGCGTAAGTCTCGAATTGGTCACAGCGCGGGGAATCCGGCGGCTGTCCGCTTTAGACCCAAGAGTTTCACCTGTTCCGGTAGCAGACGTAAAGATCGTCTTCTATAGTTTCAGGCCGAATCCGAGTGGAGGTCGCGTGCGGTCGGGACGCTGGGCCAGACTGGCGGTGGTCACCACCGCGCTGCTCGTCGCACCGTCCGTCTCGGGTGCGCTCACGGCGGAGGCCGAGCCGAACCCGCAGGCCAAGCTCCGCAAGCTCACCCAGGAGGCCGCCGCGCTCCAGAAGGAGTACCGCGGCGAGATCCTCAGCCTGGAGGACGCGAAGAGGGCCGCGCAGAAGGCGTCCGGCAGGGTCAGGAAGCTGAAGGTGGACCTGCTCGCGGCCCAGCGCCAGGTGGCCGCGTTCGCCCAGACCTCGTACATGAGTGGCGGCGCGGACGCCTCCCGGCTCTTCTCCCTGTCGGCCGACCCGAGCTCACTGGCGATGCTGGCCTACCTGGGCACCGCCAGGACCGAGCGGCTCAACAGCGTCAAGGACCTCGTCGCCAAGCAGAAGAAGGCGGCCGCCGCGGCCGCCGACGAGATCGACAAGCTGCAGGCCCACATCAAGGAGCTCAAGTCGAGGCGCGGCGAGGTCGAGCGGCTGATGAAGAAGTACGGCTTCCAGGCGCCCGACGCCGGCAGCGGCCTGACCCAGCGCATGATCTCGACGCGCAACGCCATCATGTCGCAGTTCCCGATGCCCTTCGGCGTCGGCTGCCTGCGGCCCGGCGATCCGGGTGAGCACGGCAAGGGCCGGGCCTGCGACTTCATGATGAGCAGCGGCGGCCGCATGCCGGACGCCGCGTCGAAGGAGCGCGGTGACGCCCTGGCTCAGTGGTGCATCCAGCACGCGAGCGAGTACGGGATCATGTACATCATCTGGCAGCAGCGCTTCTACGACATGCGCACCGGCGCGGGGTGGCGGATGATGTCCGACCGCGGCGGCATCACCGCCAACCACTACGACCATGTTCACGTGTCGGTGCTCTGAGCCTCCAGGAACTTCCGCAGCCAGTGGTAGGACGCCTTCGGGGTGCGCTGCTGGGTCTCGAAGTCGACGTGGACCAGGCCGAACCGCTGGTGGTAGCCCTCGGCCCACTCGAAGTTGTCCAGCAGCGACCAGACGAAGTAGCCCCGCAGGTCCACATCCGCCTGCCGCATCGCCGTGATGTGGCCGTCGAGGTAGGCGATCCGCTCCTGGTCGTCCAGGCCGTCGTACGAGCAGCCGTTCTCGGTGATGTAGACGGGCGGCAGCGCGTCGCCGTACCGGGCCTTGAGGGCGTCGAGCAGTTCGCGCAGGCCGTCGGGGACGACGGGCCAGCCGAAGGCGGTGGTGGGAACGCCCGTGATCTCCTCGAACCGGAACGGCAGGCCGTCCCCGCCGGGGCCGCCGATCCGGGTGGGGTTGTAGTAGTTGATCCCCAGGCCGTCGAGCGGCTGGGCGATCGTCTCCAGGTCGCCGGGCTTCACGGGGATTTCGACGCCGAACGCCGTCAGGTCGGGGTAGGCGCCGGTGAGGACCGGGTCGTTGAACAGCCGGTTGTGCAGGATGTCGTACGTCTCGGCGGCGGCCAGGTCCTCGGGGGAGTCCGAGGCGGGCCAGACCGGGGTGCAGTTGTTGGTGATCAGCACCTGCTCCGCGCCTGCCGCCCGCAGCGCCTGCGTGGCCAGGCCGTGCCCGAGCAACTGGTGATGGGCCACCGGCAGCGCGTCGAACATGAGCGCCCTGCCCGGGGCGTGTATGCCCAGGCCGTATCCCTCCACCATGTGGACGAACGGCTCGTTGAGCGTGATCCACATGCGTACGCGGTCGGCCAGCCGCTCGGCCACGACGGCGGCGTAGTCGGCGAAACGGCGGGAGGTGTCACGGTTGAGCCAGCCGCCCCTGTCCTCCAGCGCCTGCGGCAGGTCCCAGTGGAAGAGCGTCGGCACCGGAGTGATGCCCTGCTCGCGCAGTGCGTCCACGAGGCGGTCGTAGAAATCGAGCCCGGCCTGGTTGACCGGGCCGGCGCCCGTGGGCATCACGCGCGGCCAGGCGATGGAGAAGCGGTAGGCGTTGACGCCGAGGCCGGCCATCAACGCCACGTCCTCGGCGTAACGGTGGTAGTGGTCACAGGCCACGTCGCCGGTGTGCCCGTCCCGGACCTTGCCGGGCGTGTGGGAGAAGGTGTCCCAGACGGAGGGCCCTCTGCCGTCCTCGGTGACCGCTCCTTCGATCTGGTAGGACGCGGTGGCCGTACCCCAGAGGAACATGATGCCGCCTCTCTCCGCTAATATGAGGAGAACTCATGTTAACCCGGTTGTGTGAAAAGCGGGAGAGAATGGCTGAATGACCACAGGGGGAGCGTTGCGCCGACGGCCCGCACAGCGCCGCAGTCAGGAGCGGGTCGAGCGCATGCTGGACGAGTGCGCCCTGCTGCTCGACGAGGTGGGGTACGCCGCCCTGACCACCAAGGAGGTCGCCCGCCGGGCCGAGGTGCCGATCGGGACCTTCTACCAGTTCTTCACCGACAAGCAGAGCCTGGTCCGCGCGCTCGCGCTGCGGAACCTGGAGGCGTACCTGGACCGGATCGCGTCCCGGCTGGCCGCCGCGCCGCTGTCCGACTGGACCGACGCCGTGGACCTGGTCGTCGACGAGTTCGTCCGCATGAAGCGGACCACGCCCGGCTTCGGCGTGGTGGACTTCGGCGAGGTCCTCTCCGCTCCCGGCGGGCCCGCCCTTCCCGGCACCCAGCGGATGCTCGACGAGGCGCTGGAGAACAACGTGGTCGTCGCCGACCGGTTGCGTTCTCTCCTTGTGGACCTGCTCGGCGTGGCGCCGGGCGACGGCCTGTCCCGCGCCTTCGTGGTCGCCGTCGAGGCCGCCGACGCCGTGCTCAAACTGGCCTTCCGCGCCCACCCCGGCGGCGACCCCGACCTGATCGCCGAATGCAAACGCCTCGTCCGCCGCTACCTCTCCGACCACCTGGCCTAGGCACGCGAAAGCCGGGCCACCACCTGCGGAGGTTAACCCGGCTTCACTTCGTGACTCCGAGCGGGTCACGCGTTGCTCAGGATATTGGGCTTCCGCTTCGGGTGCAGCAGCTTCGGCAAGGCCGGACCTGCCTGCCGTTTGGGGGGGCTTATGGCAGGCAGGCAGGTCGCGGTGCCGTGGTCAGGCGGCGGTGGGTGGGGTTTCCATGGCGGCTACGGCCGCAAGGCCGATGAGGTGGAGGCCGAACGCCTCGGCGGCCGTCAGCGTGGCGACGGGGAGGTCGTCCAGTTGGAGATGGACGAGCGGGCTGTCGTCGCGTGGGTGAGCGCCAGATCGAGCCATAACTGCGGTAGCTGACCGTCGGCGAACCTCGGGTGCCTGCTCAACTCGATCGAGTGGAGCCAACTGTTGTGGATGCGTACGCCCGGCCGCTCGCCGGTGTGGGCCTCGATGCACCAGGGCGGGCATGCTCGATGGCCTAGGAGCGCGAGGATCACGGCGTCACCGCCGTGGTGTCGGCCAGGCTCTCCTGCTCCGCCATGACCCGGCACAGTTCCTGCAGGTCGTCGGCGTCGACCGTACGCAGGGCTCCGGCCTCTTCGGCCTTCTGGGGAAAGGGGCGCTCGCGGGTCGCCCAGAATCGGCCGGCGTCGCTTCGCATGATGCGCCAACCCGCGAAGACCGTGCCTCTATCGTTTGTCATCGGGTCAGGACCTCCGATCCTGATCAAGGGACCCGTACGGCGGTGCAGTCGCCTGCGGGTCCCGCTGTTTTCGCGGCTGAAGTGCCGTTTCCCGTTCATACTGAGGCGGGATCACAGGTCGATTGAGGGTTTTGAGCTGGCCGAACAGCAGAGCCAATATCGCCAATTCTTCGGGAGCGTCGGGGAGGGGCATGTCGCGTAGGCCGAATCCGGTGGATCCCGGTGCGTCCCCGCTGCACCTGTTCGGTGCGGCGTTGCGCCGGATGCGGGGTGATGTGCCCCTGACCAGGGTGGGAGAGCAGATCCTTACCGATTGGTCACGGATTGCCCGATGGGAACGCGGGGAATGCCTGCCTCATGTCGATTCGGTACGCCGCCTCGACGGATTTTTCGGTGCGGACGGATTCCTGATCGCGCTGCACCGGGCGGTGACCGAATTGAATCGGCTCCGCGCCGAACCAACAATGCCGGACCAGGGCAAAGGTGAATCCATGGAGCGTCGTCGCCTGCTGCAACTGGCGATCGCGAGTCTCGGTATGGGGGCGCTCGGCGGTGCCGCTGCCGACGAGCCGGTACGCCGTCTGCTCGACCTCGCGATGAACGGCGAACCTCGAAGCGTCGAGGACTGGCACCTCGCCTGCGCCGACCACCTGCATGCACTGCGTACCCGGCCTCCGGCCCAGGTGGCGGCGGATCTGCTCATCGATCTGATGGCCGTGCGGCACCAGATGGAGACCTCGACGCCGGATGACGCGACCGAGTTGCACCGGGTCACGGCGGCGCTCGCGTCCGTTCACGCCAACGCGCTGACCCGGCTCGGCGAGCACGGCGCCGCCCTGCGCTGGTGGCGTACGGCCCGCCAGGCCGCCGACGCCTCCGGGGATCTACGACTGCGGTTGCTGGTGCGCGGCGAGGAGGCCGGCCACGGTCTGTACGGCCAGCGCGACCCGGAGACCGTTCTCAGCCTCGTCGAGAGCGCCGAGCGCATCGCCGGAGGACCCAGCGTGGACCTCCTGACCACCCGAGCCAAGGCCCTGACGGTGCTCGGCCGGCACGACGAGGCGCGTAGGGCGCTGGACGAACTGCTGAGACTGGCCTCGGCGGGTGTCACCGCCGACTCCTTCGGCTTCTGGAAGCCCAACCAGATCCATTTCGCGGAGAGCTGGGTCCACGCCGGAGCGGGCAACGAGCCCGAGGCGGACCGCGCACGCGAGGACGTACTCCGACTCACGCGGGATTATCAGTACAACGCGAACGTCTGCCTGCACGAGGCGCTGTGCACGGTCGCTCAGGGCGGCGTGGACCAAGGGATGCGCCAGGCGGCAACGGTGATCGACCGGCTCGCCCCCGCCTACCGAAGCCACCACATCATCCAGACCGGGCGCATGGTCCTGCACGCCGCACCACGTGACCAGCAGGACCGGCCCGCCGTCGGCGAGCTACGCGAAATCCTTACGCTCGCATCCGCGAGCAGCAGGGCTTGACCTTGCACTCAAGCGGCAAGCCGCAGGCCCTGCGATCGCCAGCGAGGTCATTGTTGGGTTGAGGTGGGATGGCCGGTGGATGTTGTCAGAGCAGGCCGTATCTGACTCTGATCGTCTTCGCCTCTTCCTCTGTCACCTCTGGCGGCGTGCGGGCCAGCGCCTGGCGCAGGTCGGACAGGATCCTGTCGCTCGCGGTACGGACGCGGGAGCGGTGCTGGGTGAACTCTTCGTCGAAGCGCCTGGCCGCCGGACCCGTCCACACCGTCCCGTTATGAAAGTGCAGGTACGGCCCCTCGACGCGCTGCTCGATCTCATCGATCAGGGGTTCGACCGTCCGCAGAGCGTTCTGCAGGGCCGTATGCAGCGGGTTGGTCACCAGTTGAGCCACGAGTGTCACCCCTTGGTCGGTGCAGGAGAGGGACTCTTCGAGGGAGCGCTCGCGTCAGTGATCAGCTTGGGCGCGATCAGCTTCATCAACGCCACCACATCCGCCATATTGTCCCGGTCTTCAGCTCCCACCTCCAGGCGGATGCTGAGCGCTGCCTTGCCTCGCACAAGCAGGGCGGACGCCTCGTTGTCCTTGCTATCAGGGGGCTCGAAGTAGGAGCCGATCGACCCGGGAACGATCTCCGGTAGTGGTGAAGCACCAAGCCGGATGTTCTCCTCGACCTCCTCCGGGAATCCGCTCGGCGAAAGGTCGACCAGCAGCACCTTCAACTGTTTCCCGTTTCGCTGATACACCGCGCAACTCCCGTCACCGATCCCATCGGAGATCGACAGGTCGAAGAAACCACGTGCCACCGGACTGTGAAGTCCTGTCATCAACTCCACTGCCCGCAGAGGAATGTAATCGCAGATATAGGGAGGGGCGGCCAGGGCAGGCAGTGGTGTGTGATTCGTGGGTTCGTGTTCGGATTGACATGCGGTCGTCGCCAGCGCCGTAGCCGACAGCGCCAGTATCGCGAGCCTGATCGCCCTCATGGCTGGTACTGAGAGAAGCCGCTTTTAAAGCCCAAATCCAATCGGTCCTCAACCTCCTGCCATGTCTTCCCTGCTGGGCCCTCGTGCAGCCATCGCTCATACGCCTGCAACCTCTGGTCTTTCCCGATGCCGTTGGTCGCGCCTTTGCTGATCATCTCGTTCCTGCTCATTAGCGTTTGGCCGTCATCTTCCAGAAAGTTGTTGGGATTGGCGCGAGGATCGCCACCCTTGCTCAGTCCTTCCAACGAGGCCCATGGGTGGGTGTTGGCGGGGGATGCGGCCGTTCCGAACAGCCCATGCTTCAGCATCGCCTGTGCGGTCAGGTCGTGCAGCAGAGTGCGAGTTTCGTTTACAGCGACGTTGGCGTCGCTGCGAGCCTTGCTTTCCGCTTCTCCTTCGATGCTGTCTTCGATCATTCCGGTCCATGCCCCCACGACGCCATTGGTGACCGGCCAAGTTCCTGACTGCGGTATGGCTAGTCCTGTGTTCACCATGGCGGTAAGAACCTTGACGTTCCGCTGCTGCGTCTTGTCCAGTTCTGCACCTTCTTCTATTTTTGCCAGGCCGGCGGCATCGGTGATAAGGGCGAAACCCGCCCCTATTCGCTTCGCATTCGTCATGAGAACATGGTCGCCATGTCCGGCTGTCTTCTCTGCGGCCCCGTAATCGATTGCCAGGCTGCTGAAGGCGGTCTGCGCGGCTACAACCGGGGCGAACGCCGATGAGTCGACGAATGCCTCCTGCATTACCTGGCGCAGTTCCTTCAAGTCGAACTGGGCGCCCCAGGGATCCTGCTGAGGGATGCTTGGATTGTCGGCTCCCCATACCGCGGGAACACTCGTGCCGGCTCCGCTTTGAGCGACGCGGTTGATGTCGATGATGTAACCGGCGAGGATGCGGCCGGTTGTGGGCGCGGGGACGAGTGATTCGGGAGGATCGCCGGCGTCGATTCGCTGGGCCTGCAGGTGGACGAACTCGGAGGCGAGCAGGGCCGACAGGTAGCCGCGGGACGGCTGGTCCGGTGAGCCGTCGTGATCGCGGAAGGTGAGCATCGCGGCCTCCAACGCCTTGCCCAGCGCCTTACCGCCGTCTTGTGTGTAACGCTCGGTCAGGAAGTGCTTGAGCGCCGTGGCGTCCTTGGCGAAGAAGTCCTGAGCGGCGGCCGCATTCTCACTGAGCGCCTCCATCAGCGGCACCATGACGTCCGGCGAGGAAGCGGGCAGCTTGCTCCGGGCGCGGTCCCAGGCGTCCAGTTTCCTTGCGGCCGCCACCAGGAATGACGTGTCCGCCTTGCCGTTCTTCAGCGCGAGCGCGACCGCGTATGCCTCTTTCGGATTGGCGGTGGCCGGGGGAGTGAGCTGGTCGCGCCAGGCCGGGCTCAGCCGGGAACTCGCCGTGCCCAGCGCGGCGCCGAGGGCGGCCTGCAACCGCGTCACCTTACGATCGTCGCCGTGGTCGACGGTCTTCGCCATCAGTTCGCGGAAACCGACCGCGCCAAGAGCGTTCATCAAACCGGCGGCGAAGGCGGGGTCGCCCTTTCGCTTCTCCAGCGCCTTCAGCGTCTTTTCGTCGATCTCGCCCTTTTCGGCGGCCTGGGTCACCGTGGTCACGGCTGCGTAGACATCAGGGTTATGGGCTGCCTTGCCGTACAGGGTCTCGTCGAAGTGGTTCAGGCCGCCGGGGACGCCGGCTCCGGCACTCCACTCGCTTTCTTGAGCGCGGATCGTCTCGCTGCGGCGTCGCAGGTCCGGGCGGCTGGCCGTCAGCCAGTTCCTCATTTCACGGAGGGCGCCCAAGCCTGACGTGTCCAGGTTCAGCTGCCGCAGCGTCCGGTCGATGATCTGCTCGTTGCGGCCGAGCGCGTCTTCCGCACGGCCGAGTCCGTGTTCGAAGTCGTCCATCGCGGCGGGATCGATGCCGGAATAGCCGTCACTGATGCCGGCGATCGGTGACGTCTGGGGCTGAGCGGAGGGCGTGGCGGTGGGCGGGGTGCCGCTCGGCTGCCGTGTGGCGGGAGGGGGCTCGGGAATCAACGAGGGGTGCGGAGCCAGTGAGGGCGCTGGTGACGAGTCTGACGCTGATGACGGTGAGGCCATGAGGTGGCGAACTCCAGCGCGGTCGGCGGAACGCGACAACTCCAGCGCAAAGATTACGACCAAATCCCGCCATAGTAAAGATAAGTAGCAAGTTCGGGTATAGCTTGCGAATTATCGTAACTCGGTGACATGCGCGACCCCAGAGGACCGGGAACTTGCGCTGTTCCCGCTCATTTCTGTTCGCTGCGTTTTTCTCGTTGATGAAGTCCCGCCTTGGCCCGCTGACGATTGAACTGGGAGCTTTGCACCGTCATGCGGCAGACCCGTCGTCACGCGGCACGCGGCAGGCGGCAGGCGGCCCCGCCAAGGATTGCCGTCATCCCCTTTGGGGGTCTCCACTCGGCACCATGGTGTGGCAACCCGGGCCCCGCGCTGGGGACAGGGTCAGTCTCGCGACGCCGCTGTGGCGCTCAGTAGCTCTGCCAGAGCCGGATGAACCCGCCCCGGCTCGATCGTCGTGATCGAGTAGGTCGCGATGCCGTTCACGACGAACGGATCCTCGGCGCTGACCCGCTCGATGGTCTCGCGATCCACGCCGCACGCCACGATGGCCCCGCCCTGTGACGAGGGCACCGTCTGCCCCGAGACCAGGAAGACGCCGTCCGCGTGGTGTCGTTCGAGATAGCCGACGTGATCCCGGACGAAGGGGGCGGCTTCTTTCTCGGAGCCGGTGTAGGAGACGACCAGCACGTGCAGCATTCCGCCATTCAAGCAGCTCGGCCGGCCAGGAGGCGGGTCGTGATGTCCGCCAGGCGTTCGCCCTGGTAGCGGGCGGCTGCGAGAGTCTCCTCGGACGGGGCGCCCGCGCCGCCCGGGTGGGCGGTGCCGTACGGGTTGCCGCCCGCGGGGTACACCACCGGGTCGGTGTAGCCGGGCGAGACGATGATCGAACCCCAGTGGTGGAAGGTGTTGTAGAGCGCAAGGATCGTCGACTCGTTGCCGCCGTGGGCGTTGTGAGCGCTGGCGAAACCGGTGGCGGGCTTGTTGGCCATGACGCCCTGCTGCCAGATGCCGCCCGTGGTGTCGATGAACTGCTTGAGCTGTGAGGCGATGTTGCCGAAGCGGGTCGGCGAGCCGAAGGCGTAGGCGTCCGCCCAGATCAGATCGTCCAGCGTGGCGACCTCGACGTCTTTGGCGGCCTCGATGTGTTCGCGCCAGGCCGGGTTGGCGTCGATGGCGGAGTCCGGAGCGAGTTCGGGGACGCGGCGCAGCCGGACGTCGGCGCCGGCCTTCTCCGCACCCTCGGCGACCGCGGTGGCGAGCTGGTGGACGTTGCCGGTGGCCGAGTAGTAGATGATCGCGATCTTGGCACTCATGATGACGTCTCCTCCGAAGCGATGCGCGTATGACCGCCAAATCGGATAGTTATCCGGTTCGCCTCGAAGTAAATCGGATAGATATCCGTTTTGCAACCTCTGGAGGTAGATCTCTGGTCGGGTAGCCTCGGGAGCATGCCCCGCACTGAGCTTCCCGTCACCGGACAGGCGCTGCCGGAGCGTGCGGACGCCGCCCGGAATCGGCGGAAGATCCTCGACGCGACCGCTCGCCTCATAGCGGAGCAGGGCCCGGAAGCCGTCACCATGAACGCGGTGGCGCACGCCGCGGGGATGGGTGTCGGCACCGTCTATCGGCGGTTCGGTGACGTGAGCCGCCTCCTGTTCGCGGTGCTGGATGACGGTGAGCAGCGTTTCCAGCACGCTTTCATGTCCGGTCCACCGCCCCTCGGCCCCGGCGCCCCACCCGCCGAGCGGCTGCGCGCCTTCCTCCACACGGTCGCGGACCGGATCATCGAGCAGGGCGCGATCATGCGGGCGGCGGAGAGCGCCTCACCGGGAGCCCGCTACCAGAGCGGCGCCTACCTCACCATGCACACGCATGTGTCCATGCTGCTGCGTGAGATGAGACCAGACTCGGACCCAGCGGTCCTGGCCCACTTGCTGCTCGCGCCGTTCGTGCCGAGCCTGTTCGAGCACCTCACGGTCGAATGCGGTGTGACGGAGGACCAGATCAAAGCCGGCATCGACAGCCTGCTCGAACTCTAGCGATGGCCGCCCGCCTCATCGAGGTGGCCGTGACATGACGACCCACGCGCCCATGCCGTACATCGCCAGCCGGAGCACGGCGAAGGCGGCGGCGACCGGATAGCGCAGCCCGGAGGGCATGTATTCCTGACCTCCTGGCGCTCCACTGCGGTGGTGTGGAGCGCCCCGGAACTCGCTCGCCGGCTGCAGGGGCCCTTCTCTGGTGACGTGCCCGAAGTGCCCCGCCCGCTCGGTGAATCATGATGGCATCACGCATGCGGGGACCGGACATCCGAGGCGGACGGATGGGCGAGGCCGCTGAGTGTGGGAGGCGTGCCCCGGCGGCGGATGTGGGGTGGTGCCACCGCCAGGAGCGCCGGAGGTCAGGTGGGGGTCAGGCGGGGTCAGGCGGGGGCGTCGAGGCGGGCGATCTGCTCGTCGCCGAGCTTGACGTCGACCAGGAGCTCTTCGAGCTGGGCGATCGAGCTGACGCCGACGATCGGGATGATGTCCTGCGCCCGCAGCCAGGCGAGCACGACCTGGTTGCGTGTCGCGCCGAGCTCGCCCGCGACCTCGTCCAGCACGGCCAGCCGCCTGGTGGTGCCCGGGTGGTCGTAGTGCTCGGGCAGCGGCTTGCCGGCGTACGCGCCCGCCAGCAGCGAGGTGTAGACCCACAGCGTCAGGTCGCCCTCGGAGCGCACGTAGTCGAGCAGTTCCTCGGTGACCAGGGTGTGCCCGCCCTCGGGCAGCCGTACGCCGGGGCGGGGGCAGAGGTAGGAGTGGCGTAGCTGCACGTGGCCGTACCGGGTGCCGCCACGGGCCGCCGCCAGTGAGCGGGCCCGCTCCAGCCGCCACACCGCGTGGTTGCTCGCGCCCACCTCCTTGGCCTTGCCGGCGAGCACCAGTTCGTCGAAGGCGGCGACCGTCTCCTCCAGCGGCGTGGACCTGTCGTCGATGTGGGCCCAGTACACGTCCACGTGATCGGTGCCGAGACGCCGCAGGCTGCCCTCGATCGCGGCCCGGACAACACCGGCGGACAGGCCTTCGGCGGCGTCGAGCGTACGGGCGCCGGGCACGGACGGGCGGGCGCCGCACTTGGTGCTGATCACCACCTTGTCGCGGTTGCGCCGGGAGGCGAGCCATCGGCCGATGGTGGCCTCGCTCTCGTCGCCGGTCGCGCCCTCCTGCCAGAACGGATAGTTGTTGGCCGTGTCGAGGATCGTTCCGCCGCCTTCGACGAAGCGGTCGAGGATGGCGAACGAGGTCGCCTCGTCCACGGTGGTCCCGAAGGGGATCGTTCCCAGAGCGATTCTCATGCCGACCACCTTGCCGCCTGGAGCGCACTCCAGCACAAGCGGCTCTCACCGGCGGCGGGTGAGGGCCTTACGGCCGCGCGCCACGATGGTCTCGACGTCCGTCAGGTCGCTCATGTCGTGGGCGCTCGCCAGCGCCTCCTTCGCCGCGTCGTAGGCGTCCAGGACCGCGTTCCAGTCCACCTCGCCGGTCCTGTCCGTCATGCTGTCGATCTCCTCGCCCAGCCGGGTCACGTTCTCCTCCTGGGCGCGTCTGGCGTCCTCGAACCGGACCGCTGTTGCGGCGGCCCGCTCCCTGGCGACTCTCCGCCGCCGCACCCTCGCCGTGATCAGCCCGGCGACGATCCAGAAGACGACCAGGCCGGCGATGCCGAAGAAGACCAGCCAGCCCACGGACAGCCGGCTGGAGGACCCCGACAGGTCGAGGTCCTTGGCGAAGTCCTCCTTCAGGCCGGTGACCTCGGCGCCTTCAAAGGTGGCGCCCCGCAGTTCGGCGTCGCTCAGATCGGCGTCGGTCAAGGTGGCCTTGCGGAAGACCGTGTCCCGATACTTGCCGCTGTGGAGGTACGCCCGGTCCATCCTGGCGCCGGTGAAGTCGGCCTGGTCGGCCGTGACGCTGCTCAGCTCCGCGTCGCGGAGGTCGGCGCCGGCCAGCTTGGCCTGCGTGAGGTTGGCACTGCCGAGCGCCGCGTCCGACAGGTCGGCGCGAGACAGGTCGGCCCCCGCGAGGTCGGCGCTGCCGAGCTTGGCGCGCCGCAGCCGCGCGCCCCGCAGGTCCGCGCCCTTGACGGAGCGGAGGCTTGTCCCGGCGGCGGAGACGTCACGGAGGATCGCCCGGTTCAGCTTGACCCCCGTCAGGTCGACGCCGTCCAGCTTGGCGCCGGTCAGGTCGGCGCAGCTCAGGTCGTCGGGAAAGTCCGTGACCGCGGTCAGGTCCCAGCCCCGGTAGTCCTGACCGCTGCCGGGCTCGCACGACGGGTCCGGCGCGGGCAGGAACCTGGGCACACCCCTGCTCCCGGCCAGCCGGGCGTCCCTGACGTCCCGCAGGTCGGCCCCGGTGAGGTCGGCCCCCCGGAAGTCCGCGCCGGTCATCACCGACCCGTACAACTGCGCGCCGCTGAGATCCGCCTGCCGCAGGACGGTCCTGATCAGCGTGGAGCCGTAGAGCCTGGCCTTGGCCGCCTTGACCCGTCCGAGGTCGGCCCGGCGCATGTCCGCCTCGTAGGCGGCGGCGTCGGTCAGATCGACGCCGACCAGCTTCGCGTCGTCGAACTGCGCGTCGTAGGCCTTGGCCCGCGCCATCGTGGCCCCGCTCAGGTCGGCCCCCTCGAAGTGCGCGTAGTAGGGCGAGGAGTCGTCCATCGTCGCCTCGCGCAGGTCGCTGCCGCGCAGGTCCGCGTAGAACAGCTCGGCCTCGGACAGGTCGGCCTTGCGGAGCCTGGCCCCGGCCATCTGGGCGTACCCGAGGTGGGCCCCCTTGAGCGAGGCGCCGGTCAGATCGGCCCCGACGAGCGGGCTGCGCACGGTCAGGCCGTCCAGCTTGGCGCCCCGGAGGTCCGCGCAGGACAGGTCGGCGGGCAGCGTCATCCGGGTGAGATCCCGGCCGGCGAGATGCGGGCCGCTGCCGGGGCGGCAGGGGAGGCGGTCGCTCGGCGTCGCCGCGGCGGCCGGGGCCATCGGGATCGACAGCAGCACCGCGGCGGAAAGGGTCGCCAAACCGGCGACTGAGCGGGGGATGCCGGGCATTTCTCACTGGCTCCATCAGGGACACCGCCCGGACGCTCCCCGGGGAGACGCGGGCGCCGGATCGTACGTGGCAGAACCCGTTATAAATCGGCGAGTTGCGGTCCGCTTGCGAAACGCCTACAGGGACGGCTCATCCGGTGTGACAGGATCAATGACGTGGCCGTGTACACACCTGGACAGGTCGTCGAGGAGACCGGTTTCAGCCTCGACACCCTTCGGTACTACGAACGGATCGGGCTGCTGGAGCCGGTCGGCCGTAACGCGGCGGGCCAGCGGCGGTTCACCGAGGACGACGTGAGCTGGCTCGGCATGATCCGCTGCCTGCGCGACACCGGCATGCCGATCGCGGAGATGCTGCGCTTCGCCCAGCTCGTACGGCAGGGCGAGCACACCGTCGAGGCCAGGATCGCGCTGCTGGAGGAGCACGACCGGAAGGTCGAGGCCCAGGTCGCCGACCTGCGCCAGAAGCAGGGCGCGATCCAGCGGAAGATCCAGTACTACAAGGACGTGCGGACCATGCGCGACATGCTCCCCGACTGCGAGCAGGCCTCCTGAGCCGCACGCGTGCCCGGCCCGCTCGTGAGCGGGCCGGGCACGCGGCTCAGGCCGTGCGGTACGCCTCGGCCTGGAGGTTGTAGAGGTCGGCGTAGAGGCCGTCGAGGGCGATCAGTTCCTCGTGTGTGCCGTGCTCGCGGACCTTTCCGTGGTCGAGCACGTAGATGCGGTCGGCGTAGCGGACGCTGGCGAGGCGGTGGGTGATGAGCAGCACGGTCCGGCCGTCGGCGTGCTGCCGGATCCGCTCGAACAACGCGTGCTCGGCCCTGGCGTCGAGGGCGGCCGTCGGCTCGTCGCAGATCAGCAGGGGTGCGTCGCGGTAGAAGCCGCGGGCCACCGCGATCCGTTGCCACTGCCCGCCCGACAGTTCGTGGCCGTTCTTGAACCGGCGGTCGAGCAGCGTGCGGTAGCCGTACGGGAGCTCGGCGATGACCTGGTCGGCGCCGGCGACCTCGGCGGCGCGGGCCACCTCGGCCTCGCCCTTCTCCATGCCCATCGTGATGTTGTGGCGGGCGGTCAGCGGCCACCGGGTGTGGTCCTGGGCGATGACCGCGATCCTGCGGCGCAGGCTGTCCGGATCGACCTCGGACAGGTCGGCGTCGTCCCACCGGACGCGGCCGCCGTCCGGCTCGTACAGCCCGGCGAGGATCTTGGCGAGGGTCGTCTTGCCCGAGCCGTTCTCCCCGACGAGGGCCACGACCTCCCCGCGCTCGATGCGGACCGACACCCCGCGCAGGGCGGGCGACGGCGCCGCGGGATAGGAGAAGGTGACGTCCTCGACCGTGATGCGGCCGAAGTCGTCGGGGGCCGTCCGGTCGCGGGCGGGCGGGATGCGGCCCTCGGCGTGCGCGATGAAGTCGAGGAAATCGGTGAAGTAGAGGCCCTCCTCGTAGAGCCGGTTCGTCGCGTACATGAAGTTCGACAGCGACGTCTGCCCGGACCGGATGGCCAGCACCGCGGTGCCGGCCACCGCGAGGGGCACCGCCCCGGCCGCGAGCAGCAGACCGAGCGCGACGTAGACAGCGCCCTGCCCCAGGCCGCCCAGCGCCTCGCCGAGGACGCGGGCGACGGTCTGCCGCCGCGCGAGGTCGAGCATGACGCGCTGCTCGCTCCGGGCGATCGCGTCGAACATCCGCAGCAGGAAGCCGCGCATGGTGAACGTGCGGACCTCGGCCGCCGTGTCCTTGTCCGCCAGGAGTTCCTCGATGATCCACTTGCGCCGTCTGGCCGGGACGAGCACCAGGGCGGTCGTGTAGCGCATCCTGGCGGTCCGGACGGCCGCCCAGGCGTCGGGGACGACCGCGAGCAGGAGCAGGGGCAGCAGCACGGGATGCAGCACGCCCAGCACGCCCGCCGCGGCCACGATGCCGACCAGGCCCGACAGCGTGTCGATGGTCGTGCTCACGATCATCTCGGCCATCTGCATGCCGCGCATGCGGGCCCGCTGCAGCGCGTCGTGGAACTCGGGGTCGTCGAAGCAGACGAGGTCGACCCGGCTGGTCAGCGTGTAGAGGCGCTCCTCCGTGGCCCGGGTGACCTGGGGTTCGAGCCGGGACTGGGCCCAACCGGACCCCGCCTGCAGGGCCGTGCGCGCGGTTGCGGCCAGGCCCACGAGCAGCAGGCTGGGCAGCGCGGCCCTGACCCGCTCCGGGGTGGGGCCCGCCTGGAAGAGCGCGGTCAGCACACCCGTCGTGGCGAGCAGGCCGAAGGCGGTGAAGACGCCGCCGAGTGTGCTCAGCGTGACCGTGGCGACGGTGTCGCGGGGACTCGCCTCCCAGGCGATGCCCAGGGCCTGCCGGATCAGCCGGGGCAGCCGCCGCGCGACCGTGAGGAAGCCCAGCCCCGCCATCGTGCCGTAGTGTCGCGCCCACTGCGGAGACTCGACGTCCGCCATGTCCGGCAGGTCGTCCTCCGACAGATGATCTGGTCCCCCCTGTTGTGTGACCGTCATGCCTGCAGTGTGAGCGCCCCCGCCGACAATTTCCCGTGGCCGGGGAGCGGCGATGGCTTTGACGCACGCCCCTAACACCGTGCCAGGGCCTGTATGCAGAGACGTTATCGGCACAAACTTGACGGCGTGCCCGTGGAAGTGGGTTGATGGGGCCTGCTGACAACGTTGTCAGCCATATGTGTCTTCGGGGGCCCGAAATCCTCGTGAAAAGCCTGAAGGGAATGTTGCGATGAGACGACGGTGGATGGCGGCCGTCGCGGTCTCTGTTGCAGGTCTGCTCACTCTTTCCGCCTGTGGCGGCGGTGACAAGAAGGAGAGCGGAGGCGGTCAGGCCGCGCAGAAGAAGGTCGAGGTCTTCTCGTGGTGGACGGGTCCCGGTGAGGCCGACGGCCTCAAGGCGATGCGTGAGATCTTCGCCAAGCAGAACCCGAACTTCGAGTTCTTCGACGCCGCGGTGGCGGGCGGCTCCGGCGACCAGGCCCGCGCGCTGCTGTCGAGCAAGCTGCAGGCCAACCAGCCCCCGGACACCTTCCAGGGCCACGCCGGCGCCGAGCTTCAGGGCTACATCAAGAGCGGCAAGCTGGAGTCGCTGAACTTCCTGTACGACGAGCTGAAGCTGAAGGAGGTCTTCCCGCAGCAGCTCATCGACCAGATCTCGGTGCAGGGCCAGGTCTACTCCGTGCCGGTGAACATCCACCGGTCGAACGTCCTGTGGTTCAACCCCTCGGTCCTCAAGAAGGCCGGCATCGACGGCGCGCCGAAGACCATCGAGGAGTTCGTCACCGACCTCGAGAAGGTCAAGAAGTCCGGGAAGATCCCGCTGTCGATCGGCTCGCAGTGGACCCTGGTTCACCTGCTCGAGTCCGTGCTGCTCGGCTCGCTCGGCACCGACGCCTACAACGCCCTGTGGACGGCCAACGCCGACTGGTCCAACGCGAACGTGACCAAGGCGCTGGAGAACTTCAAGACCATCCTGTCGTACGCGGGAAGCCCGCAGGACGACTGGCAGCCGGCGGCCAAGCAGGTCGCCGACGGCGAGGCGGCCTTCAACATCATGGGCGACTGGGCCTACGGCTACTTCCACAACCCGCCGGAGGGCGGTCTCGGCAAGGAGTCGCACAAGGACTTCGACTGGGCCGCGTCGCCGGGCACGGACGGCACCTTCATGTGGCTGTCGGACAGCTTCACGCTGCCGAAGGGCGCGCCCAACCGCGACGGCGCGATCGCGTGGCTGAAGGTCGCCGCCAGCAAGGAGGGCCAGGACGCGTTCAACCCGCTGAAGGGCTCGATTCCGGCCCGCAAGGACGCCGACCAGTCCCTCTACAAGGACTACCTGTCCTGGGACCTGGAGCAGTGGGCGAGCGACAAGCTGGCCGGCTCGATCCAGCACGGCGTGGTCGCCAACGACCAGTGGCGTCAGGCGATCACCGACGCGGTCGGCCTGTTCCAGCAGGACAAGGACGTCGCCAAGTTCCAGCAGGCGCTGGTCGCGGCGGCCAAGAACAGCGGCCAGTGAGCTGATCTCCTCGTACGGCCCACGCTGGGTCCACAGCGGCGTGGGCCGTACTTGACTCCTGAGAGGTACAAGTGACGCGGGTGCGTAGATGGCTGCCCGGGCTACTCCTGGTGTCGCCGTCGATCATCCTCATCGCGGTCTTCGTGTACGGCCTGCTGGGCTGGAACTTCAAGCTCGCCATGACCGACAAGCACGACGAGATCGCGGAAATCCCCGGCAACTTCGTCGGGCTGGAGAACTTCACCGGCATCTGGAGCGAGGAGCGCTGGGGCCTGTCGGTCCGGCACGCGATCGTCTTCACCGTGGTCTTCGTCGGCGGCGCGCTCGTCCTCGGCTGGTTCCTCGCCTTCCTGATGGAGAAGGGCATCCGGGCGGAGAGCGGCTTCCGCGCCGTCTACCTGTTCCCGATGGCCGTCTCCTTCATCGCCACCGGCGTGGTCTGGCGGTGGCTGATGAACAGCGCGACGGGTGAGCAGGCGGTCGGGCTCAACCGGCTCTTCCACTACGTGGGGCTCGACTTCCTGCAGTGGCAGTGGTTCCGCGACCCCGACTGGGGCATGGCCGCGATGGCGATCCCGGCGATCTGGCAGATGTCCGGATACATCATGGCGTTGTTCCTCGCCGGGTTCCGGGGCGTGCCGGAAGAACTGCGGGAGGCCGCCCGGGTGGACGGCTGCAGCGAGTGGGGGGTCTACCGGCACGTGGTGCTGCCGATGCTGCGCCCGGTGACGCTGTCCGCGCTGATCATCCTCGGCCACATCTCGCTGAAGGTCTTCGACCTCGTCGTCGCGGTGTCGGGCAAGCAGATCATCACCGACGTGCCCGCGACGTTCATGTGGACGGCGGTCTACGACTCCCACGACCCGGCGAAGGGCGCGACGATCGCGTCCTACATCGTGCTGTCCGTCGCCGTCTTCGTCGTGCCCTATCTGATCTGGGACGCCCGTAAGGGGAAGCGTTGATGACCGCGCAAGTCGCCGAGAAGGCCCCGCGCACGGCGCCCGCCGCCCGGGTCCGCGAGAAGGGCCGGGCCGGCACGTGGGTGCGGCTCGTCCTGCTGCTGCTGTTCGTCCTGGTCTTCCTGATCCCGGTCTACGTGCTGCTGGTCACGAGCTTCAAGCCGCTCAGCGAGGCCGACCCCACCCAGGCGTGGAACCTCCCCAAGGTGTGGACGACCGAGGCGTGGAGCATCGCCTGGGAGAAGCTCGAACCCGGCATCGTCAACAGCTTCCTGCTCGCCGTCCCCGGCTCGCTGATCTCCGCCGCCCTCGGGTCGCTGAACGGGTACGTGCTGTCCAAGTGGCGCTTCCCCGGCGCCGACGTGCTGTTCACGCTTTTCCTGTTCGGCATGTTCATCCCGTACCAGGGCGTGATGATCCCGCTGGTGCAGCTCATGGTGAACGTGGGCGACGCGCTCGGCGTGCAGCTGTACGGCGGCATCCCGGGCCTGGTCCTCGCCCACGTGGTCTACGGCATCCCGATCTGCACGCTGATCTTCCGCAACTACTACGTCACGATCCCCGACGAGCTCATCGAGGCGTCCCGCGTCGACGGCGCGGGGATGCTGCGGACGCTCTGGTCGATCGTGCTGCCGGTCTCCGGCCCGGCGTTCGCCGTGGTGATCATCTGGCAGTTCACCTCGATGTGGAACGACTTCCTGTTCGCGGTCTTCCTCACCGGGCCGAGCTCCTGGCCGACGACGGTCATGCTCAACAACATCGCGGGCGCCGTGACGACGCCGTACAGCCAGCAGATGGCGGCGGCGATCCTGGCGTCCATCCCCACGATGGTCATCTACGTGCTGCTCGGCAGGTTCTTCATGCGCGGTCTCATGGCAGGCGCGCTCAAGGGCTGACTCTCGAGGGCGAGTCTCAGGGGTCGAGACGGCCCGCGACCAGCGCGTCCCCGAGAGGAGTGCGCCGGTAGAGGACCTGCCGCCCGACCCGGATGCCGGCGACCAGCCCGGCCGCGCGCAGCGCGGTCAGGTGGCCGCCGGCCGTGCCGAGCGCCAGCCCGAGGCGGGCGGCCAGCTGCGTGGTGGTCGCCGGAGTCTCCAGCTCGGCCAGGACGCCGGCGCGGGACCTGCCGACCAGGCCGGCGAGCGCCGCCGCGCCGCCCGCCCGCGGCTGCGCCGCCGCCACTCCACGCGCCGGATACACCAGCGCGTACGGCCATGCCTCGTCGAGGTAGGCGATCACCTTGCGGACGAAGAGGCTGGGCAGGAACAGCAGGCCGCGGCCGCCGAGCCGGTGCCGTTCGTCCCGGTCGCCGGACGCCGCCACCTCGATACAGGCCGATGCCGGTCGCCAGCGGACCCGCGGGCCGAGGTCGTCGAGCGCCGCCGCCCAGCCGTACGTCGCCAGCCGCCCGGCCCGCTGGATCACGTCACGCTCCAGGATCGCGTGGAAGCGGGGCCACCGCGGCGCGACCAGCTCGGTCCAGGTGCGCTCGAGCCCGTCGGCCAGGAGCGCGACCACGTCGTCGTCCTCCAGGACCTCCGTGATCTCGGCGGGCGGGGGCGGCCGCCCGTCCAGCGACATCGCGATCTCGGCCCGCGCCCGCTCCAGGGGCGTGGCCCGCATCGCCGCGATCTCCTCGGCGAAGGCGACGTTGACGCCGGTGGGCGGCGGCGCGATGAAGTCGGCGTTGTAGGCCCCCTGGCGGAACAGCGCGACCAGCGCCCGCGCTCCCGGGCTGCCGGCCAGCAGCCGGGCGAACCGGGGGCGCGCCGTCGCGGCCCAGGACGCGTGCGTGCCCGCCTGCGCCCGCCCCGACAGCACCCACATCGCGTGCATGGTCTCGTTGAGCGGGGAGATCGCGAAACGGCTGGCGGCGATGTCCTGCGGGCTCACCTCGATCCGGTACACACGCTCACCCTTCGGCCATTTCCGAAACGTTAGCGCGGCCGGAGGCGGCGCGCCGAGCATGGACGCCGGGAGGTGGGCCGTGACCGTGGCCGCGAACCACGACAGATCGACGTTCCGGGCGTGCTTCGCCGTCGCGGAGTTCCGCGTGCTGTTCGGGAGCCAGCTTCTGCTGGTCCTGGGCGACACGGTGAAGATGCTCGCGTTCTCCGTGCTGGTCTACGCGCGGACGAGGTCGCCCGGCCTGGCCGCGCTGGCGTACATGATCGGGTTTCTGCCGCAGATGGCGGGCGGGATGCTCCTGCTGTCGCTGGCCGACCGGTGGCGTCCGCGGGCCCTGATGGTCGCGGGCGACCTCCTGCGCGTGGCCACGTGCCTCGTTCTCGGTCTCGGAGCCCTGGGCCTCGGCGACCTGCCGATCGGGATCATGCTCGCGCTGGTGTTCGCGGCGGGCGTGCCCACGTCCCTGTTCTCGGCCGCGCGTGCCGCCGTGCTGCCGGACGTGCTGGCGGGAGACGCGTACGTGCTCGGCCGCGCCGTGTTCACCACGACCTCGGCGGGCGCGCAGGTCGCCGGGCTGGCCGTCGGCGGGGGCCTGCTCGCCGTGACGGGCCCGCACAGGGCGCTGCTGATCACCGCCGCGCTCTCGCTGGGCAGCGCGGCGCTGACCCGGTTCGGGCTGCGCGACCGCGCGGCGCGTGCCTCGCGCCAGGCCGGGGCCGTACGGACGACGCTGCGGGTCAACCGGACGCTGCTGGCCGACCGCGCCGTCCGGGGACTGCTGCTGGCCGGGTGGCTCCCGCCGATGCTCGCGGTCGGCGCGGAGGCCGTCTACGTGCCGTACCTCACGGGTGAGGGAGCGGCGTGGGGCGCGGGGGTCGTGCTGGCCGCCGCGGCGGCGGGCATGGGTGTGGGGGAGTTCGCCGTCGGCAGGTTCGCCCCGCCCGCCGTACGCGAACGGCTGACCTTCCCGCTGGCGCTCCTGCTGGGCGTGCC
The DNA here is from genome assembly GCF_040644635.1 of Microbispora sp. NPDC046933. Classification (NCBI taxonomy): domain Bacteria; kingdom Bacillati; phylum Actinomycetota; class Actinomycetes; order Streptosporangiales; family Streptosporangiaceae; genus Microbispora; species Microbispora sp. NPDC046933. The sequence continues at coordinate 114,072 of NZ_JBEYWW010000009.1, forward strand.
GCTGCTCGGGTTCGCCATCCGGCCGGGGGCGGCCGGGGCGGCGGTGCTGGCCGCCCTGGCGGCGGCCGGGCTCGCCTACAACCTGGGGCTCCAGCAGCGGTTCCTCGACGCGGTTCCCGAGGCCGCGCGCGGGCAGGCGTTCGGCCTGCAGACGTCCGGCCTGATGACGGCCCAGGCGCTGGGCGCCGCCGCGGCGGGCGCCCTCGCCGAACTCGTGCCCGCCCATCTCGCCATCGCGCTGTCGGGCTGCGGCGCGATCGCCCTCGTGCTCGCGCTGCGGGGTGATCTGCGGGGTGATCTGCGCGGCGACCCGCTGAGGCGCGTCAGCCCGCCGTACGGTCCTGGCGGGGCAGGGGAGGACGTTCGCCCGAGCCCCGCGGAACCAGCCGCGTAGGCAGCTCGATCCTGCTGGTCGGCCCCTCGTCCCCGGACAGGCGCATGAACAGCAGGTCGGCGGCCGTACGGCCGAGCCGGGCGGGATCCTGTGCCACCACGGTGACGCCCAGCAGGTCGGCCAGTTCGAAGTCGTCGAACCCCACCAGGGCGAGGCCGCCCGCGGCGCCCGCGTCGGCGGCGTGCGTGAGCGAGGCCAGCGCCCGCAGGGTCTCCACCGTGGTGCGGCCGTTGCCGGTCAGCAACGCGGTCGGGGGGTCGGACGCCGTGAGCAGCCGGGTCAGGTCGGCCCGCATCCGCGCCGGGTCGGGCGGCCCCATGGCCACCAGGCCCTCGTCGTACGGCAGGCCGGCGGCGGCCAGCGCCTGCCGGTAACCGCGCAGCCGTTCCGCGGCCGTGAAGATCCAGGGGGCGTCGCCGAGGAAGGCGATGCGGCGGTGGCCGTGCGCGATCAGGTGGGCCGTGCCCGCGCGGGCCCCGCCGGCGTTGCCGCACAGGACGGTGTCCGCCTCGCATCCCGCGCCGGGCGGCCGGTCGGCGAAGACCGCCTTGATCCCGGCCTCGAACTCGGGCGCGAGGTAGCCGTGGTCGCTCCCGGCCGGCACGATGATCAGCCCGTCGACACGGCGGGCGCAGAAGGCGAGCACGAGGTCGCGCTCGCGGGCCGAGTCCTCCCGGGACGACCCGGTGAACAGCAGATAGCCGTGGTGCAGCGCGGCGTCCTCCACGGCACGGCTGAGGCTGGAGTAGAAGGCGTCGGCGACGTCCTCGATGACCAGGCCGATGCTCGCCGTACGGCCCCGGCGCAGGATGCGCGCGCTGTCGTTGCGGCGGTAGCCGAGCCGCTCGATGGCCGCCTGCACCCGGCTCGCGGTGGCGGCGTTGACACCGGGCTCGTTGTTCACGACGCGGGAGACGGTCTTGAGCGCCACACCGGCCGCGGCGGCCACGTCGTTCATGGTCGGACGGCCGCGTCTCGTCTCTCCCACGCAGGGATCATCTCCCATTTCACGGCCCTAGACAACGTTGTCAGTTCCATGGTGAGAGATGGTCGGTTTTGTGGGGACGTGGGGGTGCCTCCCGTCAGGAGTGGCCCGCGCCTCTGGTGGCAGGCAGCGCGCGGCTCGCGCCCGCGGTGGCGCGCAGGTCGGCCTCGATCCCGGCGGCGGTGGCGAGCAGCGGGGGCAGCAGGTCGCGACGGGCCGACTCCAGGGTGGTGCGGCTGGCGTGCGAGGAGACGTTGACCGCCGCCACCACCCGCCCGTCGCGGTCCCTGATCGGCGCGGCGATAGACCGCAGCCCTTCCTCCAGCTCCTGGTCCACCATCGCCCAGCCCCGGGCACGTACGTCGTCGAGCGCGGTGCGCAGGGCGACCGGCGAGGTGGTGGTGTGCGGGGTCAGCCGCTCCAGATCGGCGCGGGCGAGGTAGGCGTCGAGATTCTCCGGGGGCAGCCACGCGAGCAGCACCCGGCCCATCGAGGTGCAGTACGCCGGGAAGCGGGTGCCGATCGCGATCGTCACGCGCATGATCCGGGCCGTCGGCACGCGGGCCACGTAGACGATGTCGGTGTCGTCCAGCACGGAGACCGACGCCGACTCGTGCACCTCGGCGACGAGTCGTTCCAGGTGCGGCAGCGCGACCTCGGGCAGGGACAGGCTCGACAGGTAGGCGTAGCCCAGCTCAAGCACCCGAGGCGACAGGGAGAACAACCGTCCGTCGGTCCGCACGTAACCCAGGTCGGCGAGCGTCAGCAGGAACCTGCGCGCCGCGGCGCGGGTGAGACCGGTCTTGCGGGCCACCTCGCTGAGCGTCAGCTCCGGGCTCGCCGCGTCGAACGCCCGGATCACGGCCAGACCCCGGGCCAGCGACTGGACGTGCTCTTCAGCCATGGCCGCCCACCTCCCGACCGAACCCTAGCGCCAAGGCGGCCGGGGGACGGCCGGGGGACGGGCCGGGCGCGGGAGATCGGCCGGTAGGGTTTGGCGGGTGATGAGGGGGATTGTGGTTCATCGCGGGAATGCGCTGCTCATTGCCGGGTTTGTCCTGGCGGCGCTCAACCTGAGGCCCGCCCTCGCGGGAGTGTCGCCGCTCCTCCCGGCCATCATGCGGGACCTCGGCCTCAGCCCCGCCGGGGGCGGCGCCATCACCACCGTGATGGTGGCGTGCCTCGGCCTGCTCGCCCCGGTCGCGCCGGTGCTGGCCGGCCGGATCGGGCTGGACCGCACGCTGCTGGCCGGGCTGCTCGTCCTGGCCGCCGGGGTCGCCCTGCGCAGCTCGGACGGCGTGTCCGCGTTGTACTGCGGCGCGGCCCTGGCCGGCACGGCCATCGCCGTCATGAACGTCGTCATGCCGGGCCTCGTCAAGCAGCATTTCCCCGGCAGGATCGGGGTCTTCACCGGCCTGTACGTCTCGGTCATGGTGGGCGGGGCCGCCGCGGCCTCGGCGGCGATGGTCCCGCTGGCCGGGCAGGTCGGCTGGCGGGCGGCGGCGGGGTCGGCGACCCTGCTCGCGCTGCTGGCGGCGGTCCTGTGGTGGGTGACGCTCGCGAGGCGGGGCTCGCTCCCCACGCCGCCGGCCGGAGCGAAGGCGGCACCGTCGGAGGCCCCGGCATCGGGCACGGCATCGGGCACGACATCGGGCACGGCATCGGGCACGGCATCGAGCACGGCATCGGGCGCGGCGCGGCCGGAGCCGGCCTCCTCGCCGCCGGCACAGCTCGGAGCGGCCCCGGTGGCGGGCCCGGTGGCGGGCTCGGTGGCGGGCTCGGCGGCCGGCTCGGTGGCCGGTTCGGCGGCGGGCCCGGAGCGGCCGGCACCCCCTAAACCGATCGTCGGGCGGCCTGGTGGTGATCCGGGACGGCGGCCGTACGCGACCCTGCTCCGCACGCCGGCGACGTGGGCGGTCATGGCGTTCATGGGCCTGCAGTCGCTGACCTTCTACGTTGTGCTGGCGTGGCTGCCGACCGTGTTCCAGGCCGCCGGTCTGCCCGCCGACCAGGCCGGATATCTGCTGGGCCTGACGAACCTCGTGCAGATCGCCGCGGCGCTGGTCGTCCCCCTGCACGCGGGCCGGGCCCGCTCCCAGGCACCGCACGTGGTCGTGGCCGTGCTGCTGACCGTCGGCGGCTATCTGGGCGTGCTGCTCGCGCCCACCACCACGCCGTGGCTGTGGATGGTCGTCCTCGGGCTCGGTCAGGGAGCCTCGATCGCGCTCGCCCTGCTGATCATCACGCTGCGGGCGCCCGATCCCGCCTCGGTGACCGCGCTGTCGGCGGTCGCCCAGTCGAGCGGTTACGTGTTGGCCGCGATCGGGCCGCTCGCGTTCGGCCTGCTCCACGAGCTGTCCGGCGGCTGGACCGTGCCCCTGCTCGCCGGGCTGGGGGCGTGCGCCCTCCAACTGGCGTCCGGTGTGCTCGCCGCCCGCCCCGCGGCGGGGTAGTCAGAGACACTCGGATGAGCAGTCGGATCACGAGGTCGTGTCCCTCGATCAGGAACCGCGGAGGCGGCTGACGAGTTCGTTGCGGCTGCGCACGCCGACCTTCGCGAAGATTGACTTCAGGTAGTCCTGGACGGTGTAGGCCGACAGATGCAGCAGGTCGGCGATCTCGGAGGTGGACCGGCCGGTGAGCACCTCCGCACAGATCTGCCGCTCCCGGGGGGTCAGGGCGTAGGAACTCATCATGATCGCGATCACCTCGTCCGCGGGCACCGGTTCGACGGTGATGAGCACCCTCTCGGCCGATGAGCCGTCCAGGTCCATCAGCGGCGCGGCGCGCAGCGCGACCCAGGCGCCCGTGACGTCACGCATGCGGGCGTGCGCCGCGCCCGTGGCGGAACCGGACAGCGTGGCGGCCACACCGCGCAGTGCGACGCCGAGCCAGCCGGGACGTGCGGCCTGCCAGGCCTCCAGCCAGTCGCGCGCGGCCGGCGTGACGCCGGTGAAATCGCCGCCGGCGCCGAGCACGATCACGACAGGACCGCCGGAACCGCCGCCGGCGCCAGGCAGCACGTTTCGGCTCGCCGTACGCAACGCCGTGCCGATCAACGGAGCCACCGAGGCGAGGAAGCCGGCTTCGGCGGCGGAGAAGTCGGGACCGCCGGATCCGCGCATCAGGCCGGCGACTCCCCAGCAGGCGCCGCCGCTGACGAAGGACGCGCGGAGGTCGAAAGCCACGCCCATGGAGGTGTAGAGCTCGTTGACGCGACGGCTCCGCACGACCTCCCCGTACGGCGGTTCGGTAAGCCGGCCGACGGGGACCTCCCTGCGGGCCAGGTCGGCGAAGCTGTTGCCGTCCGGTGGGCCGTACCCGTACTCGATCTCGGCGAACAGCGCCTCCTGCTGCGCCGAGGGGTTGAGATCGACCGTCACGGAACCGGTGGGCAGCATCGTCTGCGGGTCCACGGCCGCCCAGCAGGTGGCGTCGTACGGCACGACCCGGCCGACCACCTCGATCGCCTCCTGCTGGACGTCGGCGGGGCTCAGACCGGCCGTCGCGAGGGTGGACAGGAGGCGCCTGGCCTCCGCGGCCCGTGCCTGGGTCACCATGCCCCCCAGTATCGAAGAGCGCTCCGCCGGACACCATCCCAGATTCCTGGGGGTGCCTGCCCGCCGTGATCACCCTTCTCGCGGGATGGAGCCTCACGGCACCCGTTCCTAACGTGAAAGTGCGATGCGGTGCCCACCGGGACCGCGACCTCAGCGCAACACACCAAGGAGACGGGCATGCCCCAGCAGATCCACCACAGCCTCGCCGGTGAGGGCAGGGAACTGTTCACGGTCGACAGCACCGCGACCGTCAAGGTCGGCGCGGAGCACACCGACGGCGAGTACGAGTTGTTCGAGATCGACGGCGAGCGAGGCGCCTTCGTGCCGCCGCACCGGCACCCCTGGCCCGAGTCGTACTACGTGCTGCACGGCAGGATGTCGGTCCAGGTGGGCTCCAAGCGGTACGAGATGGGCCCCGGCGAGTCGATCACGGTCCCGACCGGGGCCGTGCACACGATCGAGGTGCGCAGCAAGGCCGTGAAGTTCCTGGCCTTCAGCCTGACCGACGGCACGGGCAAGCTCTTCGCCGACCTCGACGCGAACGTCCCGCCCGGGCGCCCGATGGAGGAGCTGGCCCCGCTCGTCACCGAGATCGCCGAGCGGAACCGGACCTCCTTCATCGGCCGCCCGGCGCAGTAACTCCCCGAACTCTTCCGAGCCTTCGCGAACCGGCCCGTCCAGGCAGACCCCGGGGGTCCCGCCGCGATCCCACTCATCCAGGAGGAACGATGGACTTCCGGCTGTTCGGCTTGATCGAGGTGGTCACGGGCGAGGGCGAGGCGCCGCTGGATCTCGGTCCGACCAAGCAGCGGGCGGTTCTCGCGCTGCTGGCGCTGAACCCCGGCGAGATCACGACCATGGACCGGCTCGCCGATGAGCTGTGGCCGGAGGGGCCTCCTGCCAAGCCGATGGGAACCCTGCAGGCCTACATCTCCAACCTGCGCAAGGCGCTCGAACCCGGCCGCCTCCCGCGCACCCCGCCCCGGGTCCTGGTAACCAGGGCACGCGGCTACCAGCTGACGGTCGTCCCGGAGCAGGTGGATCTGACCCGTTTCGCCTGCTCCGTTGACGAAGGCCGGCGGATCCTCGCGGCAGGCGACCACCCTGCCGCCCTGGAGAGGCTCACGGACGCGTTGTCGCTGTGGCGGGGCGATCCGCTGGCCGAGTTCGCGGATTATCCGTTCGCTCAACCGGTCGCCGCCCGCCTGCGCGAGCTCCGCCACAGGGCCACCGAGGACATCTTCGAGGCTCGGCTCGCTCTGGGGGACAGCGGCTCGTGTGTGCCGGATCTGGAACAGCTCGTCGATGCCCACCCCTATCGTGAGCGGTTGTGGGGGCTGCTGGTGCTTGCCCTGTACCGCGCAGGCAGACAGGCGGAGGCGCTCGGGGCGCTGCGTCGCGTGCGAGCGGTGCTGGCGGGCGAACTCGGCCTGGAACCCGGCCCGGAGCTGCGGCGGCTCGAACAAGCCGTGTTCGAGCAGGCCGCATGGCTGGAGGTGCCTCAGACGCGGCACATATCGTCGTCTCCGCCGGCACCGACACCCCGGCTGATCGGGCGGGAGGCGCACCTCCAGCGGATAGGGGAACGGCTCGACGATCTCAGGAGAGCCAGGGGAGGCGTCCTGATCATTGGCGGTGAGCCGGGCACCGGCAAGACCCGCCTGGCCGACGCGGCGGCTGACCTGGCGGCCGTCCGCGGTGTGACGGCGGCGTGGAGCCGGTGCGTGGAAGACAGCGGCGCTCCGGCGTTCTGGCCGTGGATCCAGGCCCTGCAGGGGTTGCCCGGCGAGCTTCCCCGGCTCGCGCAGCGGTTGCGGGACGGCGGCCAGGCGGACATGACCGATCCCGGCACCGCGCGGTTCCAGCTGTGCCACGCCGTGGCGCGGGTGCTGCACCGGCCCGGCACCCCGATACTGATCGTGATGGAGGACATCCACCGGGCCGACGCCGCGTCCCTGAAACTGCTCACGTTCGTCGCCGCGGGCCTGCATCGTTCACCGGTGCTCGTGCTGGCGACGGTGCGGCCGGAACCGGTGGCGCCGCGGTGGGAACCGCCCGAGGCCCTGACCGAGGCCCTGGCCGAGCTGACCCGCCAGCGCGGCACCGAGCGGATGAGCGTCGGCCCGCTGACCGCCGAGCAGATCCCGGACTACCTGGCCGAGGCCGGATGGGCGGCCGCCGGGCCCGGTCTGGCCCGCGCGCTGCACGACCGGACCGGAGGCAACCCCTTCTTCCTGCGCGAGCTGCTGTGCCTGCTGTCCGGCGTCCGGTCCACCGGCCGGGTCGGCGGGTCGGACGTGATCGCCGCCGCGGTGCCCGACGGTGTGCGTGACGTGGTCAACCAGCGGGTCTCACGGCTGCCGGAGGACTGCCAACGGCTGCTGCGGGTCGCCGCGGCGATCGGCAGGGACGTGGACGTCGGCGTGCTGGCAAGCGCTACCGGGGTCGGGGGTGAACGGTTGATGACCCTGTTGGAGCCGGCGGTCGCCACCGGTCTGCTGGTGGAGGTGGACGGCGGCTGGGACTACCGGTTCTCCCACGTCTTGGTGCAGGAGGCACTGTGTTCGGGGTTGAGCCGGCTGGAACGGGCCCGGCTGCACGGCAGGGCCGTGGAGGTCGTGGAAAGTCCCGCACCGGGCGACGGAGACGCCCGGCTGCCCGCGCCGGCACGTCACTCGGTGCTCGCCGCCCGAACCGGGCCTCCGCAGTTGTCCGCGGTACGAGGTGATCGGCCGCCAGACCGTGCCCCGGCTCGCCGGGCCGGAACCTGCGCCCTCCGGTCGGCGTCGGGCGTGCCCGCCGCCCGCCCGGCGCCCGGATAGTCAGCGCGGCAGCCGTTCGAGGTCGATGTCGATGGGGAAGGGGGTGTCCACCGCGAGGCGGGTGTGGTGGACGCCGGTCACCTGGTATCCGGCGCCGTCGGCGTCGAGTTCGAAGGAGTAGACGAAGGGCCGGCAGTCGGTGCTCTCGACCCGCCAGAAGTGGGGGATGCCGGCCGCCGCGTAGTGCCGCGGCCGCACCTCGCGGTCCGGGGCGGCCGAGTCGGGGCCGACGACCTCGATGACCAGGCGCACCTCCTCGGCGAGGTAGCAGGTCCTCCGGTCGTCGGAGGCGGCGAGGTCGTCCACCAGGGACACGTCGGGACGGGCGCGCCGCTCCGGCCCCAGCAGGACGTCCATCCGGCTGACCGCCACCAGGTCGCCCGGCACCTGCGCGTTCAGGGCGGTGCGCAGGCCGTAGGTCACACGCTCGTGGAACCGCGTCTGGGGGCCCATGGGGATAAGGCCGGCGTTTGCGTCCTCCTCGCCGTCCCGCCGCTCGCCGGCGGCGGGACGGAGCCGGGAGAGCCGATCGGGGAGGCGCCCGGCCCCGTCTCCCGGACGGGGCTGGAGCCAGTCATCGAGCACGCTGGTCATGGCAGCAGGGTAGCGTCACCGTTTGTGATGATCGAATTACTCGTGCGACCCTAAGCCGGGTCGAGCGGGCGCAATTCGTCCGCGTACCCGACCGAAAGGCGGCGCATGGTCCCGTCCTCGGTGATGGAGTACTGCCCCATCCGCCACAGCGGCGGCGAGTACGCGTGGATGGAGACCGAGCCGGGCGCCTCGCCGGTCAGCCGGTGGATGTGGTCGGGCCCGAACGAGAAGGCCTCGCCCGCCACGACCGGCGTCTCCAGATGGACGCCGCCGATGCGCGGGTTGCACTCCTTCAGCTCGCCGGCCACCACCCGGACCGCGCCGGAGGAGACGTCGTGGTCGTGCCAGCCGGTGTCGTCCCCGGGCCGCCAGCACAGCAGCCACACGTCCACGTACGAGTCGCGGTGCAGCGAGACGTAGTGGCGTCCCCCGTCCTGCGCGCCCTCGAAGTTGAGGTGGTGACGCCACAGCTCGGGCCGCGCGGCCAGGTCCTCCACCAGGGCGAGCAGCTCGCGGCGGTCGAGCGCGCGAGCGGGCAGGTCGCCGACGGGGGCCAGGTCGGCCAAGGAGGCACAGAGCGCGCCTTCCTGGATCGTGGGCGTGCTCATTGGTGCGACTCCTTCCGGGACAGCAGGCGGCCGGGATTGGCCACGCGGACGGCGTGATCGATGGCTCGTTGTGCGGGGTCGCCGGGGTCCGGCCACGCCGACTCGGCGTACGGCTGGTCGCTTCCGGCGACGAGGACGTCGATCCCGAGTTCGCGGATCACCGCGTCGGCGGCCCGGGGGCCGTAGGACGACGTCTCCAGGAACAGATCGGGGTCCACCAGGCCGCGTCCCGCGGCGCCCCGGCTCAGCTGGCGTTCCCGGTGTAACGGGGCCAGCCCGGCCAGCAGCGCGAAGCACACCTTCAGCCGGGAATGCCGGGGCCGGCCGAACGCCTCGAACGCGTACCAGGCGGCGTGCATCTGCTGCACGTACGGCACGACGGCGGCCCACCACGCCGGGCCGGACGCCGCGGCCGGGCCCGGGTGGACGAACAGCGGCAGGCCGCGATCCTCCAGCACGTCGAGCAGCGGGGCGGCCAGGGCCAGCCCCCGGGCGTCCCCGAGCGCGGTCGCCGGAAGCTGCAGCCCGGCCAGGCCCTGATCGAGGGCGCGGGCGAGCCGTACGGGATCGGGATCGGTCACCGGGGCGGCGGCCCAGGCGCCGAACGGCGCGGGCAGCGCGCGGGCGTCGGCGTGATAGGCGTCGATGAGCGGCCACGCCTCATCCGGCGGGAGGTGCTCGATCCCGAGCGGGCTCGACAGGGAGACGAGGGCGAGGTCGAGGTGCGCGTTGCGCTTGCGCCGGATCTCCACATCGTGGTCGGCCGGATCCGCCTCGTACGGCGGCTCGCCGTCGAGGACGAGTGTCCATCCGTCCAGGTAGGGCGGGCGGGTGCGGCGGCGTAGCGCGTCGACGAGGGACGGCGTCCACAGGTGCTGGTGCACGTCCACGCTCATCGGCCGGCCTCTCCGAGAAGTCCTAATTCCCTACTTAGAATACATGCTTTTCACGCAGGTGTGACCCGGGGGCGGATGGTGGATCCGCCCCGGGCCGGTCAGTCGTCGCCGAGGATCAGGTTGAGGAGCCAGCTGATCACGCCGACGACGATGGCGCCCCAGAAGGCGGCCACGAAGCCGTCGACATGGAAGGGGAGGTCGATCTGCTCGGCGAGCCAGCTCGTGAGCAGCAGCAGGGCGGCGTTCACCACCAGGGCGAACAGTCCGAGCGTGAGCACGTAGAACGCGCAGCCGATCGTCTTGATGATCGGCTTGATGACGGCGTTCACGAGGCCGAAGATCAGCGCGACCGCGAGGAGGGTGCCGATCTGCTTGGCGGTGGAGCCGGCGCTGACGGTGATGCCGTCCACCAGCTTGGTGGACGCCCACAGGGCCGCGGCCACCACGATGATCTTGAGTATGACCTTCACCTCAAGAATCCTTCCATGGCACGGCAAAGAGTGCGCGGTTCGCGTGTGGCCGGAATGGGCGGTCCCGCACCGGAGGCCGAGAGGAGCGGCAAAAAGCCCGCCCGTTTCCGGCGGTCTTTCTCCCGCCTCGGGGGTATAAGCGGCAAACCTGGGGGAAACCGACGAGTTGGGGGTGAGATCGAATGGACGTGGAAGAGCTCGAGTCGCTCCCCGCGAAGGAGCTGCACGACCGCGCCGTACGCTACGCCGTACGGCACGGCGACCTGGGATTCCTGTGGGACCTGCTGAAGGTCATCCCGGCGGCCGAGGCCGCCAGCGGCAACACCGGTGAGACCGCGAACGATCTCAGCAGGGTCTCGGCGCTGCTCAGCGACGCGATCGGGGCGGGGGAGGGCGAGCTCGGCGACGCGCTCCGGCCGGTCTACGTTGAGTACCTGTCCAAACACCCCGACGCCTGAGCGCGGGGCCGGGCGCTCAGCAACCTCTCATCTCCGCACGTCACAATTGCGGCGTGGTCAAGACACAGGTGCTCGTCGTCGACGACGAACCCGAGGTCCGCGACGCGATCGCGCGGGCGCTGCGCGTTGAGGGGTACGGCGTGGCGACCGCCGGGGACGGAATGGACGCCCTCGACGCCATCGACGGCTCGGCGCCCGACCTCGTGGTGCTCGACGTGCTCATGCCGGGCATGGACGGCATCGAGGTCTGCCGCGCGCTGCGCGGCGACGGCAACCGGCTGCCGGTGCTCATGCTGACCGCCCTGGACGGCATCGGCGACAAGGTGGCCGGCCTCGACGCGGGCGCCGACGACTACCTGGTGAAGCCGTTCGCGCTGGAGGAGCTGTTCGCGCGGGTGCGCGCCCTGCTGCGCCGCGCCGCGCCGCCACCGGAGGCCGGCTTCGCCGACCTGGTCCTGCTGCCCGACAGCAGGCAGGCCCGGCGCGGCCGGCGGCTCATCGACCTGACCCGCACCGAGTACGCCCTGCTCGACCTGCTGATCCGCAACGGCGGCCAGGTGCTGACCCGGCAGCTCATCCTCGAACGCATCTGGGGCTACGGCTTCCGGCCCGGGTCGAACCCGCTGGAGGTCTACATCGGCTACCTGCGCAAGAAGACCGAGGCGGGGGGCGAGCCCCGGCTGATCCACACCGTCCACGGCCTCGGGTACGCGCTCAGGGAGCCCACCGCTTCACCTGCCGCCGGGGAGGAGCGGTGAAGCTCCGCTGGCGGCTCGCGATGGCCTCCGCGCTGGCCGGCGCGGTGAGCGTGATCGTCGTGATCGTGGCCGCCTACTTCATCACCTGCCGCCGGGTGGAGTGGGCGATGGACCACTACGGGACGTACGAGAGCTACGAGAGCTACGGCGGCTACGGCGACCGGCCCCCCAACGGCGTGCTGGCCGCCCTCGCCGACGTGGACGACCTGGGCTGGCCCTTCGTCGCCGTGGCGCTCGGCGGCCTGGTGCTGTCGGGCGCGCTCGGCTGGCTGGCCGCCCGGGCGGCGCTGCGGCCGGTCAACGCGCTCAAGGACGCCGCCGGGCGGGTGGCCACCACCCGGGACCTGACCACCCGGATCGACGTGGCGGGAGACGACGAGCTGAGCAGCCTGGCACGCAGCTTCAACGCCATGCTCGACGCGCTGGAACGCTCCGCCAAGTCGCAGAAGCGCCTCGTCGCCGACGCCTCCCACGAGCTGCGCACTCCGCTCACCGCCCTGCGGACCAACGTCGAGCTGCTGATGAGGGGCGACCTGCCGCAGGAGGTCCACGAGGAGGTGAGCCGGGCCGTGACGAGCGGCCTGGAGGAGCTCACGGCGCTCGTCTCCGACGTGGTCGAGCTGGCCCGCGACGAGGAGCCCGCCGTGCTCGTGGAGAGCGTCCGCCTCGACGAGCTGGTGGAGCGGGAGGTCGCCAGGGCGGCCAGGCACTGGCCGTCGACCGCCTACTCCATGTCGGCCGAGCCGACGGTGGTGCGGGGCGTGCCCGACCGGCTCGCCCGGGCCGTCGCCAACCTGCTCGACAACGCGGCCAAGTACAGCCCGGCCGGCGGCCTGGTCGAGGTGTCGCTGCGGGGCGGCGTGCTGACGGTGCGCGACCACGGCCCCGGCATCTCCGCGGACGACCTGCCGCACGTCTTCGACCGCTTCTACCGCGCGCCCTCGGCGCGGCAGCTGCCCGGGTCGGGGCTGGGCCTGGCCATCGTGGGTCAGGTCGTGGACAGCCACGGCGGCAGCGTGTCGGCCAGTCCCGCCCCCGGCGGAGGCACGCTCGTGCGGCTGGCGCTGCCAGTAGGGTGACGTCATGGGCTCTGTACGCGTCGAGCGGACCGAGGACGGCTTCGTCGCCCGCAACGAGCGCGGCGCCGAGATCACGATGGGCGCCGGAGACGGGCTGTTCAGCCCGGTGGAGCTGCTGCTGGCCGCCGTCGGCGGCTGCAACGTCATGACGGTCGAGCCGCTCACCGCCAAACGCGGCCACCGGCTCGTACGGCTGGCCGTCGAGGTCTCCGCCGAGAAGGAGAGCCCGACCCTGCTGCGCTCGGTCACGGTGACCTACGACGTGGAGTTGCCCCCGGAGGACTCGGGCGAGGTCTTCGAGGCCGTCGCCGAGCGGGTCCACGAGCGTCACTGCACGGTGAGCCGCTCGCTCCAGAAGGGCACCGAGGTCAGGCTGGACCTCGGGCGGTAGCACGGGCGGACGGGGCCCGTTCGGATGTAGGCCGGAAATCAACCTGCCTATGACGACTTCATGACAGGGCCCCTTGTAGTGTTGAAGCAGGTCCTCAGGAGAGGGCGACAGACTTTCTTGATAAAGGACGCGGATGGGGGAACCGCGTCCGGAAAGCGGGGGACCCGCCGGTGCCTTTGGGGAGGGCATTCCTGGCGGAACCGCTTTGATCCGGAGCCGGGCAGTTGGGGGACTGCCCGGCTCCGGCATTTTCAGGGTCCTGTACCCGTTCTCCCGACCTTCTTCTCCCTGATCCCTTGTCCTCCCCGGCCGTTCTGCCTCCCGTACGGGGCCAGGGCGCTTCGCGCGGTCCGTCCGCCCCCTGCCGCCCGGCGAGGCGCTGACCCGCCTGGCCGCCTTGACCCATCTGGGGGCCTTGACCCGTCTGCGAGCCGACCGCTTCCTGCCGGGGCCGCCGGTCCCTCCCGTGCCGATGAGCGGCCGTGGGGCTCTGCTGCGGGGAAAGGGCCTTTGCGTTTGTAAATCGGCGGTCTTCGTCTCGCCGGGGCGGCCCTGCTTTTGCGGCGGGTTGCTTTCTCACGCCGTCCCCGGTGATTTTCTTTGTGGTCTCTTGCCGTACGGCCTCCGCGCTTTGCCGTGCGCGGATCGGGTGCCCGTCACGCACCGTCAACATCGCGAAGGCGGGGGGACCGGGGAGGGGTCCGCCTTGGCGTAAACAGGGCCGCAGGTAGATCTTCTGGGCGGTATGCGGCTTTTACTTTGCTCCGTCCTGACTCGTCCTGTAGTGTCCTGTTTGCCGCCGACCGGTGGCTGGATTGGACTTGGAGAGGAGATCACCGTGGGTGACCCCACATCGACCTCTGAGCCAAGGTACTTCGGATCACACGTCTGACTCACGACGGCCTTCCGGCCGATCGCCATAGCTTCAGCGCACACGCCTCCGGGTGACGACTTCTCCTTCTCGCCCGGACACGTGGCCCGTCTCCGCGGCCTGCCGCACGCGCAGGCCCTCTGATGACGCATGGCCATTCTCTGTCGTCTCACGAAAGATCCCCAGCCCTGATGAAGACTCTGTTTGACCTGCGTGGCAACCGACGCCTCACCGCCGCGGCCACGCTCGTCGGCGCGGCGGCCGTCACCGCGTCCCTTGTGGCCGCCGTGCCCGCGCCCGTCGAGCAGTCGGTCAACGAGGCCGTCAACGTTTCCGTCGCCATCCCGGCGCGCGAGCCTTCCCTCGCCATTCCGGCGCACGAGGAGGTCCTGCTCCAGGGCAGCACCACCGGCTCGTACTTCTGGGACGACGCCTCGGGCCGCCAGGGCGACACGGGCCTGCCGGCGATCGGCAAGCCCATGCAGAAGGGGCTGTTCGCCAGCCCGAGCTGGCCGCTCGGCACCGAGGGCTACGTCTTCTACAAGGGCAGGAAGGCCAAGTTCTTCATCGGCGACCGCGGCCCGGGCATCCCGTCGAACAGCGGCGTCATGCTGGACATCGACGGCAAGACCTTCGCCGAGCTCACCGGCACCACATGGAACGAGGACTCCCTCACCGTCAGCGGAGACCTCGGCCACATCCCGATCCAGTACGTCGTCACCAAGTGGGGTGACGGGCCGGGCCTGCGCGGCGAGCCGGTGCCGTTCTCCAGCGGCGCCTGGCGGAGCTGACCCCGAAATTCGGATCAACGAGCGATGTGCGTGACCTCCGCGGGACTGCTAAGGTTACGGACATCGCAGGCGCCGCTAGCTCAGTTGGTTAGAGCAGCTGACTCTTAATCAGCGGGTCCGGGGTTCGAGTCCCTGGCGGCGCACAGAACGAAGACACAGAACAAAGGCGCAGAGCGAAAGCCCAGGTCGGCACAGCCGAACTGGGCTTTCGTCATTGGCCGATCGTCTCTGCGGCTTCCCTGGCCGCCCGACTCAACTGATCTTGTAGCGGTGGACGGCGTTGTCGCTGAACAGCGCGCGGCGCTCGGCCGGGCCGAGTCCCGCGGTGAGGGCTTGGTAGGTGTCCATGAGCTGGGTGAAGGTGCCCGCCGCGCCGTCCACGGGGAAGTTGCTGCCGAAGAAGCAGCGCTCGACGCCGAACAGCTCCAGGCAGGTCTCGACGTAGGGGCGCAGGGTCGTGGCGTCCAGGGTGCCCAGTGCGGCCCCGAAACCGGAAAGCTTGCACTCGACCTGCGGCAGTGCGGCGAGGCGGGCGACGCCCTCGCGCCACCGGCGGAAGTCCCGCTCGGGCCATCCGGCGTGTTCCAGCACCACGGCGGTGCCGGGAGAGCCGGCGAGCGCCGTGGCGTAGGCGTCGGCCTCGGTGGCGCGGATGATCTGATCCAGCAGCAGGCCTCGCTCGGCCAGCAGCCGCAGCAGGGCCGCGGTCGTCTCGCTGCGCGGGTCCAGCCCGGAGAACACCCGCACGCCCCGGAAAGCCGGGCTGGTCTCCTGGACGCGCAGCTGCTCATCCAGCGCGGCTGGGCCGGCCTGCGGGTCGACGGCGCCGACGATGACCGACGGCCAGGCGGGGGAGTCCGCATGCAGCCGGTCGAGCCATCGCGTCTCGTCCAGGAACGCGCCGGGCGCCGAGGTGGCCGACACGTGGACCAGGCCGGCGACGTGCACTCCCGCGGGGGCGGCGTTCGCACGGTAGTCGGCCGGGAGGTGGTCCCGGTAGAGCGCGGGCCGGGTGGTGCGCAGTGCCGAGTACCAGTCGTGCGTACTCACCTGCCAGAAGTGGGCGTGCGCGTCGACGAACTTCACAGTGTTGCTCCAATCCGGACGACAGACGGGGATGGTGCGCGCCCAGCCTAGAGCAACCACCCAGTTGGTTGGAGGGTAATGGCTGGTAGCATGTCAGCGGGGTGCCGGGAAGTCTGGTCGGCTGTCGTCGAACCGAACCCGGAAACGGAGCGCCCATGGCCTCTCCCCGCCGACTGTTCCTCCTCGGTCCCGCCTCCTGGGCCGAGGCCCGGCGTATCGCCGACATCCTCCGCAAGGAGACGATCGGCGGCGCGCTGCTGCTGATCGCCGCCGTCGCGGGCCTCGTCTGGGCCAACTCGCCCTGGTCGGAGGCGTACGCCGGGCTGCGCTCGGCCACGGTCGGGCCGGCCGGGTGGCATCTGGACCTCAGCCTCGCCGCGTGGGCCTCGGACGGGCTGCTGGCGATCTTCTTCTTCGTCGCCGGCCTGGAACTCAAGCGTGAGTTCGTGGCGGGGGACCTGCGCGATCCCCGGCGGGCCGTCGTGCCCGTCGTGGCGGCGGCCGGCGGCGTGATCGTTCCGGCTCTGCTGTACCTGCTGGTCAACGTGCTGCTGGACGGCGAGGTGCGGGGATGGGCGACCCCGACCGCCACCGACATCGCGTTCGCGCTGGCGGTGCTCGCCGTGGTGGGGCGGCGGCTGCCCGCCGCGCTGCGTACGTTCCTGCTCACGCTGGCCGTCGTGGACGACCTGCTGGCCATCGTGATCATCGCGGTGTCCTACACGTCGCACCTGTCGGTGCTGCCGCTGCTGGCGGCGGTGGTGCCGCTGGGCGTCTTCACCGTGCTGGTGCAGCGGCGGGTGCGCTCGTGGTGGCTGCTGCTCCCGCTGGCCGGAGTGACCTGGGGGCTGGTCCACGCCTCGGGTGTGCACGCCACGGTGGCCGGGGTGCTGCTCGGCTTCGCCGTACCCGTCCTGCGAAGTGAGAAGGCGGGCGGCCCGGAGGCGGGGCCCGGGCTCGCCGAGCACTTCGAGCACCGGTTCCGCCCGATCTCGGCCGGGGTGGCAGTGCCGCTGTTCGCGTTCCTGTCGGCGGGTGTGCCGCTCGGCGGGCTGGGCGGCGTGACGAACCTGCTCGCCGACCCGGTGCCGCTGGGCGTCGTCGTCGGGCTCGTCGTGGGCAAGCCGCTGGGGATCATGGCGGCCACCTGGCTCACCGCCCGCTTCACCCGTGCCGATCTCGACGAGGGGCTGGCGTGGGTGGACGTCGGTGGGCTGGCGGTCCTGTCCGGCATCGGGTTCACGGTGTCCCTGCTCATCGGGGAGCTGGCGTTCGGCCTGGGCACGGCCCGCGACGCCCAGGTCAAGGTGGCGGTCCTGACCGGCTCGCTGGTCGCGGCGCTGCTGGCGGCGGTGGTGCTGCGGCTGCGCGACCGCGCGTACCGGCGGCTCGCCGACGAGGAAACCGCGGAGGCCGGGGTGCCGAGCGTGTCCAGCGGTGATCGCGGGACGCCGTGATCACGTCGATAGGGGACTGCCGGAGTGCGGATAGCCTGGGAGTATGCGCACCCCCCGGTGGCAGTGTGACGAGGTGGAGCGTATGAGTCCCTCCCGGCTCGACCGGCCGGGCCCGGACCGGGTGGCGGCAGCATGACCGGGTTCGAGCACATCGGCCTGCTGTACCGGGACCAGGACGAGTACGCCGCGCAGTGCGTTGCCTTTCTCCGGCCGGCCCTGGAGGCGGAGGAGCCCGCGCTCGTCGCGGTTCCCGGCGGCAACGGCGAGCTGGTCCGGGCGGGGCTCGGACCCGACGCAGGGAGGGTGACCTTCCGGGACATGAGCGTCGCCGGCCGCAACCCGGGGCGGATCATTCCCAGCGTCCTGCTCGCCTTCCTGCACGCCCACGAGGGCCGGCGGGTCCACATCATCGGCGAGCCGATCTGGAACGGCCGCGGCGAGATCGAGTATCCCGCCTGCGTGCAGCACGAGGCCCTCATCAACGAGGTCTTCGCGAAGGCCGACGCCGCCATCCTGTGCCCGTACGACACGGTGGGGCTCGGGGCGGAGGCGATCCGCGACGCGCACCGGACCCATCCGGTCATGCAGGACAGGAACGGCGTCCGGACGAGCACCGCCTATGCCGCCCCGCTCGAGACCGCCGCCGCCTTCGACCCGCCGTTGCCCGCGCCTCCGCCGCACGCGGCCGTCTTCCGGTTCACCGGGCTCCGCGCGCTTCCGGCGCTGCGCGCGTTCGCCTCGGCGCAGGGCGACACGGCGGGGCTCGACCGGCGCCGTCTCGCCGAGATGCTCATCGCGGTCAACGAGCTGGCCACCAACACGGGCGAGCACGGCGACGGGCACGGCACGCTGACGCTGTGGGCCGACCACGGCACGCTGGTGTGTCAGCTCGACGACGGCGGCCGTCTCGACCCGCTGGCCGGGCGGGTGCCGCCGCCCGACCACGCGACCCACGGACGCGGCCTGCTCGTCGTGAACGAGTTCGCCGACCTGGTGCGGATCCACCGGCACGAGCGGGGCACGAGCATCCGGATCCACTTCGACCT
Source organism: Microbispora sp. NPDC046933 (assembly GCF_040644635.1). Lineage (NCBI taxonomy): Bacteria > Bacillati > Actinomycetota > Actinomycetes > Streptosporangiales > Streptosporangiaceae > Microbispora > Microbispora sp. NPDC046933. Next base: position 132,338 of record NZ_JBEYWW010000009.1, read on the forward strand.
GCCAGGGAAGCGGGCCGCGTCCGCCTCCTGACGCTCACCACGTGACGGGCAGCGCCTCGAACCCGCCGGCCAGCCTGTCGGTGTGCGCCTTCAGCTCCTCGTACGGCACCGCGAGCGCCATCGTGGGGAAGCGGGTGAAGAGGGAGCCGAAGACCGCGCGCAGTTCGACCCGCGCCAGCGACGAGCCGAGACAGTGGTGCGGCCCGTGGCCGAACCCGACGTGGGGCTGGGGATCGCTCCGCCGGATGTCGAAGCTGTCGGCGTCGGGGTAGACGCGTTCGTCCCTGTTGGCCGCCGGGGTGGACAGCATGACCAGCTCGCCCGCCCGGATCAGCACCCCGCCGACCTCGACGTCCTCGTGCGCGTAGCGCACCAGCCCGTGTTCGCTCGGCGAGGCGACCCGCATGATCTCCTCGACCGCGCCGTCCAGGAGGGAGGGGTCGTTCAGCAGCGCGTCACGCTGGGCGGGGTTGCGCAGGAACAGCAGCACGCCGTAGTCGATCTGGTTGACCGTGGTCTCGTGGCCGGCGAACAGCAGGCCGCCCGCGATTCTGGCGACGTCGTCCTCCGGCAGCGAGGCGTTCGCCAGGTCGGAGTAGACGTCCTCGCCCGGGTCGTCCCGCTTCGCCTTCACGATCTCGTAGGTGTACGTGTTCATCTCCATCTGGGCGTCGGCGGACCGCTCGGGGTGGGTGAGGTCGGTCATCGCCTCGGCCATGGCCCGGAACCTGTCCCTGTCCTCGTACGGCACGCCGAGAAGCTCGCAGATCACCTGGATCGGCAGCGGGAGCGACAGGCCGGCGTGCAGATCCGCGGGCGGGCCCTGCTCGGCGAGCCCGTCGAGCAGGTTCCCGACCAGCGACCCGATCCGGTCCGACAGGCGCCGTATCCGCCGGGCCGAGAACGCGGGGGCGAGCAGACGCCGCATCTCCTTGTGGACGGACCGCTCCGTGGCGTACTCGCCGGTCGGGCCGCCGAGCAGGGCGTTGTTCGACAGGCGGGCCGCGGTCTCGGGGTCGGGGTGGGAGCGGCCGAACCTGTCGTCGGCGAACACCTGCCGTATCTCCTCGTAGCCCGTGACCAGCCACGCCTCGTCGCCCATCGCGGTCGTGACCCTGGTGATCGGCGCCCTGGCCCGTAGTTCGCCGAAGCCGGGGGATATCCCCAGGACGTCCGGCCGGTCGAACGGCAGCCGCGGGAGTCCGGGCATGGGTGACCTTCCCTTCGCTCGATGTCGACCCTCTCGAATCTCTCCCCTGACTTCCTGTCCGGCAAGGTAGTAAAACCATGTCCGGTGTGACCGGAGAGGGGACGTTTGCCTCACGCCGCAGCCCGGCGCCCGGCCATGCCTGCCCCGCTCCCCGGCGAGCGGGGGGCACCGGCCCGCCACGCGTCGCCCTCCTCCAGCACCGCCCGGTAGTGCTCGACCAGCCCGCCGCACACCGCCGCCCACGTACGGCCGAGTACGGAACGCCGCGCCTCCTCGCCCATGCGCCCGCGGGCCGCCTCGTCGGCGGCCAGCCGGGCCACCGCCTCCCGCATGAGGGCGGGGGCGTCGGGCGGATAGAGCAGTCCGTTACGCCCCGGCTGGACCAGGTCGAGCGGGCCGCCCGCGGCGGCCGCGACCACGGGGACCCCGGCGGCCAGCGCCTCCTGCACGGCCTGGCAGTAGGTCTCGTTCACGCCGGTGTGGACGAACACGTCGAACGAGGCGACGATCCGGCCGAGTTCGTCGCCCACGCGCAGGCCGCAGAACACGGCCGTGGGCAGGTGGCGGCGCAGGCTCCGCGCGGCAGGGCCGTCGCCGACGACCACCAGGCGGATTCCCGGCAGCCGGGTCAGCTCGGCGAGCAGATGAACCCGTTTGTCGGCGGCCAGGCGCCCCACGTACCCCACGATGACCTCGCCGTTCGGCGCGAGCTCGCGCCGCAGCCGCTCGCACCGCCGTCCCGGGTCGAAGCGGTGGAGATCCACCCCGCGCCCCCACAGCTCCAGCCGGGGGAACCGGCGCTCCCTCAGCTCCGCCATCGTGGCCGTGGACGGGGCGAGCGTGCGGGCCGCACGGCTGTGGATGTGGCGCAGCCACGACCAGATCAACCCGTCCGCGCCGCGCAGGCCGTACCGCCGGGCGAAGCCGGCGAGGTCGGTCTGGAAGACGGCGACCGCGGGCACGCCGAGCCGGACCGCGGCCGACATGCCCGCCGCGCCGACGGTGGCGGGAGAGGCCAGGTGGACGATGTCGGGCTTGAACTCCGCGAGCAGGGAGGCGACCCGGCCGCTCGGCAGGCCGGTGTGGAACGACCGGTAGAAGGGCAGCCGGAACGCGGGCGTGCCGTGCACGGGGAACCCGGCGTACGAGGCGGGGCCGGCGCCGGGCGCGATCACCGTCGCCTGGTGCCCGCCCTCCGCCAGATGCTCCAGTATCCGGCAGACCGAGGCGGTGACTCCGTTCACCTGCGGGACGAAGGACTCGGAGACGACGGCGACTCTCATAAGGCGACTCTCATAAGGCGGCTCTCATGTGGGGGCCCTCCAGGAGGTCCGGCCCGCTGCCGGGCGCCGAGGGTGTCAGGTGGTGGTCCCGGCACGGGCGCCGATCACGCCCAGGACGGGTTCGAGCTCCGCCGACGCACGCGCGTCGAGCACGGCCGTCCGGCCGCGGACGGCGTGCCACACCTCGCTGAGGACGAGGGCGCAGAGGCGGGGCAGGAGATCCGTGGACCGGCGCACGAGCCAGCCGGTGCCCTCGACGGCCATCCAGCGCGCGCTCGCCCACGCGGACGGCGCGGACCCGGTCGGCTCCTCGTCCGGCAGGGCGCGTACGGGGATCCCGCGCGCGGCCAGCGCCCCGGCGAACAGGAGCGCCAGCAGCCGGTGGCCGCGCTCGCTCGGATGCAGCCGGTCGACTCCCCACATCCTCCGCTCGTACAGAGCGGGATGGGACGCGAGGTCGACGTGGACGGTGCCGTACCGCTCCGCGAGGTGGTCGAGGATCTCGTTGACCACATGGACGCGGCGGGTGAGCGGGCGGCGGACCACGTCGGGGACACCGAGCATCAGGCCGGGATCGGGCAGCCGCGCGGTGAGGACGGTCGCGCCCGCGCGACACAGCCCGGCCACCGTGGTCTCGACGTCGGCCGCGATCGCCGGGACCGCGAAGCTGCCGCGCAGGGTGTCGTTGACGCCGGCCAGCACGGTGGCGACGGTGGGCCGGAAGGACAGGGCGAGGGGCAGCTGCTCGGCGGCCACGTCCCGCGCGGTGGCCCCGCTGCGGCCGAGGTTGCGGAAGAGCACCTCCCCCGGGCCGCCGAGGGAGTCCGCGAGCAGCCGCGCGTACCCGCGCCGGCCGCCGCCCGGCAGCGGGTCGCCCAGCCCCGCGGTCACCGAGTCGCCCAGTGTCACGAGCCGCAGCGCCGTCGGTCGCGTCATCGCCGTCCCCCGTCCGTCACCGCCGCCGGCAGCCCGTGCGCCGCGAGGAAGCCGTCCACCGAGTTCCGCCAGCCGTAACGCTCCGCCCGTTGGCGTGCGGCGGCGCGACGCCGCCGCTCGTCGCGGGAGAGCAGCCGCTCGACCGCCTCCGCGTACGCACCGGGGTCGTCGGCCGCCGCGAGGCCGGCGTCGCCGACGACCTCGGGCAGCGCGCCGGAGGCGGAGACGACGGCGGGCGTGCCCGAGGCCAGCGCCTCGAGCGCGGCGAGGCCGAACGTCTCGACCGGCCCGGGGGCGAGGGCGACGTCGGCCGTGGCCAGCAGCCGGGCCAGCAGGTCCCGGTCGGCGAGGTGCCCGGTGAACCGCACGGGAAGCCCGCGTGCGGCCCGTTCCAACGCCGCCCGGCGGGGGCCGTCCCCGGCGACCACCAGCACCGCGGGCACGCCTCGGCGGCGCAGCTCGCGCAGCGCGGCGACCGAGCGTTCCGGCCGCTTCTCCGGTGAGAGCCTGCCGCAGTGAACCAGGAGCCACTCGCCGGGCGCGGCCAGTGTGTGCCGCAGCCCGGCGTCCCGGCGGCCGGGGGAGAACCTGGCGAGGTCGACTCCCAGCGGGACCCGCAGCAGGTTGGCCGTCCCGAGCCGCCTGAACTCGGCCGCGGCCCATTCCGTCGTGCACACGACCACGTCGAAATCGGCGGCGGTGGCACGGTTCAGCCGGTCGGCGGTGGCGTTCAGCCGGTCGGAGAGGGCACGGTTCAGCCGGTCGGAGAGGGCGTGCGAGGCACGTCTCCCGGCGTGGAAGCCGGGCCAGAACAGGCGCAGCAGTCCGTCCAGGCTCTCGTGCGAGACCATCATCGAGCGGACACCCCGGGAGCGGGCCCAGCGGCCGGTCCACCGCAGCGTGGTGCGGTCCGACACCTCCAGCCGGTCCGGCTCGAGCTCGTCGAGCAGGCGGGACAGCGCGCGCCGCGCCGTGATGACGCGGTAGCCGCCGGTGCCGGGGACCACCGGCCCCGGCACGGTGACGACCAGGCCGGAGGGCGTGCTCGACCGCGCGTGGCGGGGACCGGGGACGACAAGCACGACCTCGTGCCCCGCCGCCGCGTATCCCGCGCCCAGCTCCCGCAGGGCGGTGCGCAGCCCCCCGGAGCGGGGGGCGACGAAGTTGGCCAGCCGTACGATCCGCATGGTCCACCTGGCGTCGAACGTCGGAGCGGGTACGAGCCGATGGTCCGCGGCGGAGAGACCAGGACAGATAACTCCCTATGGCCTGATCCCTAACCTTTTCCGAATACCAGTGTCATACAGCGCTCCGGCATGACACGGGTGGTGCGGGAGGAACGGGGATCAAGTCGCGGTGAAGTCACCGCAACCGGCGGAAGATCTTCACCAGGGCCGGGGTGGCGGGCCCGCCGGAAGGGGGAGACCGCTTCTCACTACCAATCGTGTCCGGATGAGCACATCGTTGTCTCCCGGCACAGAGCCTGGAGGTGGTGACGAGTGCGGTTCTCAGCCGAGGACGCTGCCTGGAGACAACTGAGCAGCGAGTACGCCGGTCGCTGGTCGATCTGGAGGAGCGACGCCGGCCGCTGGTACGCGACCCGGCTGACCCGGTCGCTCTCCCGGATCGAGATGGACCGGGGCCTGATCATGACCGCATGCGGCGAGAGCGCTGAGGAACTGCGCGCGCTGCTCACCGCGCAGGAGGGCCTGGCGGGCCAGACGCTCTCCTCGTGACGCCCGGACGTGGGCCCGGCCCGCCGGGCTCACGGCCCGAGAGCCCGGCCGGGGTTCGGCCCCGAAACCCCGCCGGGGCTCCGCCCAGGAGCCCACCGGGGGCCCACGTCTCACGCCGAGCCCGGCGCGAACCCCCGCCGTCCGGAGGCCGCCGCCGGGACGCCGCCGGGACGCCCGCCGGGACGCCGCCCTGAGACGTCCCCGCCGGGCCCCCTGAGAGGGTGGCGGAACGGATGGGAAAATCCCTCTCATGACAGAACCAGCGGTTCGCGAACCCGTTCCCCCGACCGGCACGCAGCACACGATCGCCGCGCACGGATACGCGGCGACCGTCACCGAGGTGGGCGGAGGGCTGCGCACCCTGACGCACCGCGAGCGGCCGCTGGTCATGTCCTACCCCGCGGACGCGCAGCCGGTGGGCGGCGCCGGGCAGTTGCTGCTCCCCTGGCCCAACCGGGTGCGCGACGGCAGGTACGACTTCGACGGCGAGACCAGGCAGCTCGCCATCACCGAGCCCAGGACCGGCAACGCCGCGCACGGCTTCGCGCGCCTGATGCCCTGGACGGTGCTCGACCGGGACGACGCCTCGATCCGGCTCGGGCTGCGGCTGTTCCCCCAGCTCGGCTACCCCCACGTGCTCGACCTGACGGCGTCGTACGCCCTGGGCGAGGCGGGCCTGGAGGTCGAGGTGTCGGCCGTGAACGTGGGAGACGGCGTCGCGCCGTACGGCATGGGCGCCCACCCCTACCTCACCCTCGGCGAGGAGACGGTGGACGAGGCCGTGCTGGAGGTGCCCGCGGCCGAGTGGACCCCGGTGGACGAGCAGAAGATCCCGGTCGGCCGCCGCCAGGTCGAGGGCACGGAGTACGACTTCCGCGACGGACGCCGCATCGGCGGCACGGTGCTCGACACCCCCTACACGGCTCTGCGGCGCGACGAGGACGGGCTGGTGCGGGCCCGGCTCCGGACGTCCGACGGTTCCCGGGGCGTGGAGCTGTGGGCCGCGCCCGGCGTCGAATGGCTCCAGGTTTTCACCGGGGACACGCTCGCCGAGCCGTACCGGCGGGCCGGAGTGGCGGTCGAGCCGATGAGCTGCCCGCCGAACGCCTTCGCGACCGGCGAGTGCCTGGTGCGCCTGGCCCCGGGGGAGCGGGTCGCCCACCGCTGGGGGATCACCGCGCTCGGGTGAAAGGCACGCCGTATCCGCCGGTGAAAGGGCCGTCGCCGGTCATGGTTGGAGATTCCGGTCTGCGCACATCCGAAAGCCCGGATGGGCTGATTTCAGTTATTTTCACGTCGGCGCCGGCCGCGTGGACGCGTCCCGCGGTCGCGGGGCGGGGGCCGGAGGTGCCGGACACGGTGGCGCTGACGTGGGCACACGCAGAGCGGAAGAGAAGACCGCCGGCGTTTTCCCTTCGGCGCGTATCACGGATCGGGCATTGACCAGAAACAATCTTGTTTCTTTGAATTCACATGGATGCGTTGCGTGCCGTATCTTGAGCCGTGGGAGCGCTCCCATGAGCCTAAGGAGGCGCGCGTGACTCTCCCCTTCGGTACGGCGCCGGTCGACCCGGCCCCCGTCTGGACCGCAGAATGCCTCCTGCCCGCCGTCGGCGCGAGTGTCGCGGAGGCGCGCGCCCTCGTGCGCCGCGAACTCGGCCGGTGGGGCCTGGACGAGCTCGTCGACGACTGCTCCCTCATCGTGAGCGAACTCGCCTCCAACGTCGTACGGCACGGCGGCAACGTCTTCACCCTCCGGCTCGGCAGCAACGGCACCTGGGTGTACGGCGAGGTCTTCGACCAGGGCGAGGGGGTGCCGCACCAGCGCGAGGCGGACATCGACTCCATCGGCGGGCGTGGCCTGCTCATCGTGGACGAACTCGCCGACGACTGGGGAGTCGCCAGTTCGAGCCGGGGAAAGACCGTCTGGTTCCTCGCCGGAGCGGGCAGCCCGTCGCCCCTGCCCGTCGTCCCCCACCAGATGCGCATCGCCGTCTGCTGACCACTCCTGTGGCGCCGCCGAGGCCGGGCCTAGCTGGTCGTGGACGGGTACGCACTGACGGCGCCGGTTCATACCGCCCTCCTCAGGGGTTGTACAGGGCAGCGTGACCGGTCGGCGCCACCCAGCCGATCAGTTGCCGAAGCCGTCGCGCTTCCGCGGCGTCGGTTGCCACCGCCAGGGACGCCGTCAGCGCCGTCACCGCTCGCTCGGCCGCTCCCAGACGCAGCAGGTGTTCGGCGGCCCGCCAGCGGAGCTCGGTCGACAGTGACGGTTCCACGCTGACCGCACACCAGAGCTCCACCGCCGCGTTCGCGTCGCCCATCTCTTCGAGAAGCACCGCCAACTGGGCGCGCTCATCGCCCGTCAGACCCGACGCCGCCTGGACGAGCGCCACGATCTGCGGAATCCGCCCTCGGCCCGCCACCCGGATCCAGGCCCGTACCGCTGCCTGGAGTTCGCCGATCGTCCGGCCTGGGTCGACCAGCACTTCCCTGCTCAGCGCTACGGCGGCTTCCTCATGCTCGTGCTTCACCAGGAGGGGCAGGAGGCCGGCGGCGAGAGCGGTGGAGCCGGCGGGGCGGGCGCGCATCATGCGGGTGACCTCATTGAGGGCTCCTGACCCTCCGTGCCGCAACAGCACGTCAGCGGCCTGCAGGAAATCGCTGTTCGGGGCTCCCGCGTCCTGAATTATCCAGTGTGCGATCAAGCATGCGGTGTCCTTGTCGTCGCGTCGTACCCGGTCGTGCATGGCTCCTGAGAGATAGTGCGGCCTGATACGGTGCTGCCTCAGCCAGTAGAGCGCCTCCTCGGTAGCGGCGGCGCCCAGCACCGAGAACAGCACCTCCGCCGCCCTGGCAAGTGCGAACGGATCGCCCGATCCGGGGGTTCGAAGGACGATGCGGGCCAGTTCCACGGCCTGCTCGGGATGTCCGAGCTGAACGAGCTGCTCCGCCACATTCGAGCGCTCGTCGCCGTTCCAAGGGACGTAATCGCGCAGGATAGTGAGCGTGCGCGCCGCTCCTTCCGCTCCGCATGTTTCCACATACGCCTCGACCACATTTCGGATGTCCTCATCGCTGGTGCTGTTGAGCAGGGTTTCACGAGCGTGAGGTTCGGCCAATGAGGGGTTGCCGGCGTCGAGAAACAGTTGCGCCAGCCCGGCATGCGCCCATTCGTTGGTGTGTGACCGCTTCTCGATTGCCTCCGCCATCTGCGGGACAGCGGAATCACCCGCTGCGGCCAGCCACGCTTCTCCCGCGAAACGCAGAAGGTCACCGTTCTGCTCATCGCTGCTCAGCATGGATCGGGCGAGATCGGCGATCCCCTCGACCTCGCCCAGTTCGACCAGCTCTGACATCGCCTGTACGCGCTGCCAGCCGTGGGCGCCTGCCAGTGCCCGCTTGAGTAATACGGCTCTCACCTCGGTCGCAGGGGCGTCCAGCACCGCCAGATGCGCGGCGATGCCGATCATGTCTGCTGGGTGGTCGACCCGCTCCGCCAGGTCGTGAAGCAGGTGCACCCCACCAGGGAGGTCGGCGACACGGGCGTAGGCGGCTGCGGCGGCGGCCCGAAGCGAGGTGGGCAATCCTTCCGTCCGCGTCATCTGGCGCAAGCGCTCGGCCAGCCGCTCGTTCCCCCGCAGTTCGGTCAGAGCGGTGAAGACCTTGTTCTCGGAGCTCGTCCACGAGCGTTCCAAGGGTTCACCGAGAAGGCGGTCGATGACGGCCTGCTCCAGTTCGGCGCCCATCGGAACGCCCGCGGTCACCAGACGAAGTGCCATGATCCTGTGCTGCAGGTCCTCGGCCAAAAGCATTCTCACGATGGTGGCGACCGCGTTGCCTTCCCGGCGAGCCCAGTGAGCGAAGGTGAAGAGCACATAGTTGCGTGACGCTTCGTTCGCGATTCGCTCTTTCCAATCAGCCAGCCCCGGGAATTCGGCCGGAATCTCCGCGGCCTCCTGCTTGGCTGCGATGAACTCCGCGAAAGAGCGGTGCAGGAAGGACAGGCCCGCCTCGTCGGACACCAGCACGCCGGTCTCCGCGAGCAGACGTTCGAGGTCTCCCTCCATTCCCTCTCGCAGTCGCAGACCATCAGGCAGGTTCCCGCGCACCCAGGAGGCCGCTGCGGCCGACAGCGATAGCGGACTCTGACGTGTGATCTCCACCTGGGCGAGGTAGGTGATCAGCCGGTCTTGCTGAGCCAGGATCCAGTCCGCAGCAGCGACACAGCCCAGTTCATCCCACCTGGTGCGGATTCGGTCACGGATGTCGACATGATGCCTTCGTGCATTGGCCAGATCGTCGAGGAACTTCTCGTAGAGCTCGATCCGGCCGCGGGGCAGCGATTTCCCCGGGTTGCGGGTGTAGAACGAAGCGGTGACGGTCGCGAGTAGCGGCACTTTGAGTAATTCGGATACTCCCGCCGCTTCTGTCTGCTCCAGAAAAGTCGAAGATGCTGCGGCGGCGTCGGCCACTCCCTGCGCGGTGAACCAGCGGCGCGCGAAGTCCCTCTGCCGAGAGCCGTCGAATCCGCTCAGAGTGTAGAAGCCGACGGCTCGGTCGTGCAGTGGCTCCAGTTCCTCCTGCGGCAGCGGCCGGGAGGTGATGATCAGCCGGTACGGCATTCCGCGATCGGACCGGACGGCCAGGCTGCGGAGAACTTCCTTTCGCTTCTCCGCTGAAGGAATTTCGTCCAGTCCGTCGACCACCACCAGCCATCGGACCCCGTAGGTGAGCTGCGTGAAGACATGCGGGTCCAGAGGCGCCGTCAGAGTGGCCGTCCGAGTGGCGTCGGCCAGCACCTCAGCCCAGCTCCTGGCCGTGAGGAGGCCGGCCGCGTGAATACGAAGCCCGATCACCGGTTCGGGGCACCAGAGCACCGCGTCGTCGTCGACGGACAGCCACGCGTGCGCGACCTGTCGCACCAGGAGTCTTCCCATGGTGGTCTTACCCGACCCCGGGCCGCCGGTGATAAACAGATGATCGTGATCTGCCAGAGCCTGGCGCAATGGAACTCCGGCAGGGGGTTCGGCAATCCGCCGGCGTTCCTCATCCGGCACCTGTGAGGAGCGCGAGACCGCGGGCCGCACATCCTGCTCCACGTGAATTTCGGAGAGCGCGGGCCTGGATACGCTGAGCAGACTGTAGGGAAACGGGTCAGCCGCCTTGAGCTGATCCGTCAGCAACTCCCTGAGTCTCTCGTCGGGGATGGGCAACTCGTCCCATCCCACGACCTGAACGCGCGGACGAACCTGCCCGGCGTCCACGCGCTTCGCCCGCCGCCACATCGGCCGTATCGCCTCGGGGTTCTGCCTCAGCGCCACGGCCATCGACGCTGTCGTCCGCCAGTTGAGGAGCCGTTCACCCCGAAAGAACTCGTAGACCGCATTCTTCGGGAGTGGGTATCCGGCCCTGCCCGCCTGGGAGATGAATGAGTGGATCGACAGATCCTCCGCTTGCAGACGCAGCTTGAACCAGCGGACGATTTCCTGGAGTTCAGGGCGTGCTTTGCGTTGGTGTTTGGTCCGTCTGCCGCCCGGCACAGTTCCCTCCCGGCACGCCTGAATTTCCCGCGTACTTCCTCACGCTAGAAGGAAATCACGGCTGCCAGGCAGCGTTTCCCTCGACAACCCCCGAGAGAAGGGTCGGAAGAGAACCGTGGAAGCACTTGCCTCGGCTCCCGTCGGCGTGTTGCTGTGCGGGATCGTCTGCGTCATCACGGGTCAGTGGTTGAGCTACCTGGCCGACGTGCATCGCGAAAACGCGCATACTCGCAGAGTCGAGTTGGCCGTACGGAACACGAAGTCCCGGCACCGGGAGGCGGTGGTGAGGGCGTGTGGTGAGGGACGCCTCCGTCGGTGACGCGTTGTACCCGGGCGAGAAGCGGCGGGCATGCCCGGGCCGGTTCGAGCTGTGCTTCGACGATCCTCAGCCATCGGACCGGGCCGCGGCACCGTCAAGGTGCGCGAGCACCGTGGCCGCGATCTCCTCGGGCCTGTGCGTGGAGGGGTCCACGGTCAGGTCCGCCACCTCGCGGAACCCCGGCAGCCGCAGATCGCGCTGCTCGGTCAGCATGCGTACCAGGTCGGGCTTGAAGTGCGGGCGGTGGGGGCTCGACTTCATCCGCTCGGCCAGCACCTCGGGCGGGCCGTCGAGGAACACCACGAAGGCGGGGGCCAGCGCGCGGCGCGTCCCGGGGTCCTCGACCGTGCTGGCGGCGGCCGCGATGACCGGGGCAGGACGGGCCGCCAGCGCGTCCCGCAGCACCAGCGCCTCGCGGGCGTGCAGCTCGTCGGCGCCCAGACCGGCGGCCATCGCGGCGGCGGTCGTGCCGTACCTGGCTTCCAGATCGGCGTCGCTGTCGCGCATGGGACGGCCGAGCGCGTCGGCGAGCAGCCGGGCGACGGTGCTCTTCCCCGCGCCCATGAGTCCCATCACCACAATGGGGGTATCGGTCATGGTTCGCATGCTGCCCTATGCGGGGACCGGCATGCGACGTTTGGAATCCGTGGAGGGGATAGAGCAGAAGGCGAAGGAGGAAAAGCCATGACCATCGCCGGAAGCATCATCCTCATCATGCTGGGGGCCATCCTCACCTGGGCGGTCGACTTCACCATCGCGGGCCTCGACATCCAGGTGATCGGGGTGATCCTCATGGTGGGCGGTCTGGCCGGGCTGCTCTTCGGCATCTGGCGTCTGACGACGGTCCGCCGCCGGACCACCGTCACCGCCGCCGCCCCCGTGGACGCCACCGCCACCCGCCGCCACGTGTACGAGGAGCGGCGCTACGACGACCCGATCTGACCCCCTCCAACGGACTTCCGACAGTCTGAAGGGAGGCATGGACCATGCCAGGACGTGAGGAACTGCCCTCGACCCTGGAGCGCTCGCCCAAGGAGGCCCAGGAGACGTGGATCAAGGCGCACGACTCCGCTGTCGAGACGTACGGCGAGGGCCAGCGCGCCCACCGTACGGCGTTCGCCGCGCTCAAGCACTCCTTCGAGAAGGTGGGCGACCACTGGGAGAAGAAGGAGGGGCGCGGACCGTCGGACGAGCAGGCGAAGAAGGGCACGCCGAAGCAGGGCAAGACGGCCGAGGGCGTCGACGCGAACGCCTCGAAGCAGCACCTCTATGAAGTGGCCGGCCGCCTCGGCATCCCGGGCCGGTCCAAGATGACCAAGGACGAGCTCGTGGACGCCATCAAGAAGGCCAACCGCAAGGCGACCGCCAAGGCCCGCTGAGGCGTCTCCCGTGCGCCGCCGACCGCCCCGGAAAGGGCCGTCGGCGGCGCTTTCGCATGCGCGGCGCCCTCAAGGTTTCTCAAGCGGATCACAAGGAGTGTTCAGCATCATCCTGTGCCTTCGTGTGAGAAAGGAAATCTCATGAGAAGGACAGCCTTGCTGCTGAGCGGCCTACTGCTCGGCGGCCTGCTGACCGCCACTCCCGTATCAGCGGCGACCTCCGCCGTCGCGCCGTTCGCCGCCGCGCCGTCAGCCGCCGCCCGCGCCTCAGGTGCGGCTGCCCCTACCGCGGCCGTCGGCCGCGTGAAGGCGAGCCCTGCCAGGCATTCCGGCGCCTGCCCCACCACCGTCGGCTTCTCCGCGGTCGTCGCCGCCAAGGGCAAGGGGACCGTCCGCTACCGCTGGGTGCGGGGCGACGGCGGCAAGAGCGCCATCAGGAGCATCCGCGTCAACGGCGCGCGCAAGGTCGTGGTGAAGGACCGCCAGACCTTCGACCGCACGACCTCCGGGTGGCAGGCCGTCGAGATCGTCGGCAAGCGTGGCCTGTCCGGCAAGGCGCGCTTCGGCGTGGCCTGCACGGGCCCCGTCGTCATCTGGGACACCGCCCACCCGTTGCCGGCCGCGCAGGACGAGCCGTTGGTCGCCGCCGCGCATGTGGTGGTCGCCCCGCCGGTCTACGACGGAGTCTGCCCCACGACCGTGACGTTCAGGGCCACGATCCAGGTGTCGCGCACTCCGGCGAAGGTCGGCTACCGGTGGATCGACAGCGCCACCGGGGAGGGTCGGCTGGAGTCGATCTCCTTCCCCGCGGGCGGGCCCCGCATCCGGCAGGTGATCCTGCCGATGGGCGTGGGCGACTCCACCAAGGGTTGGAAGGCCGTCCACATCGTCGGCCAGAACGGCCACGACTCCGGGCGGGCCCGGTATCAGGTGACCTGTAAGACTCCGCCGTCGTCACCTCCGCCGTCGTCACCTCCGCCGTCGTCACCCCCGCCCAGCCAGCCGCCGGCCCAGAAGCCCGCGACGGAGATCACGAGTCTGACCCCCGGCGACTACACGGGCACGTGCACCGAGCCGGTCGACTACCAGGCGGCGGGCCGGGTCACGCTGCCGGCCGGGCCCGCGCAGAAGGTCACCTACCGGTGGACGCTGGGTGACGCCCAGTGGAAGTACGACATCGACTTTCCCGCGGCCGCCCAGCCCCGGGTCCAGGACGTCACTGTCACCTGGCAGTTCACGTCCAAGGACGCCGGCTCCCACACGCTCGTGCTGAAGGCCGAGGGCGCGACCGCGTCATCGGAGCGCTCGTTCACCTTCGCCTGCAAGGCGCAGCCGGAGACTCCCACCCTGACCGCCCACTACCTCCTGACGCCCGATTACAAGGGGAGATGCACGACGGGCATCACCCTCCACGCCGCGGCGCTGGTGACGACGGACGTCGAGACCGAGATGCAGTACCGCTTCTCGGTGGACGGCAAGCCCGGCCCGCTCCAGAAGCAGTCGCTCAAGCCCGGGACGAACCAGGTGCTCAGCGAGGTGTGGGACGAGAAGGCGCCGAGCAACAAAACCGGCACCATCCGGCTTGAGGTGCTCAACCACAACCAGCCGGTCAGGACCGCGCCCTACACTGTGGCCTGTTTCGAGGAGGACACGTCCGCCGCCGTCCGCTTCAGAGACGTCTACAACCTCGCCTACTACGGTGACTGCGTCGAGAAGTCGGACATGTCGGTCAGCTTCACCCTGGCCGCGGCTGCTGGGACAGAGGTGACCTACCGCTGGCTGGTGGAGGGAAAGCCCATCATAGGAGAGGCCAAGACCACTATCGAGAACGACGGCGTGAAGCACCTGGGGCTGTGGTGGGCCTGGGACAAGAAGCCCAGCGGGCCTGTCCGGCTGGAAGTCCTCTCCCACAACAAGCCGAGTGCGGAGTACACCATCAAGACGACCTGCCAGAAGTGACGGACGGTATACCGCCCCCGGCGCCGCCCGCCGTCCCGGCCTCTCCGGCCGCGCGGCTCAGGGCGTGTGACTCAGGGCGTGTGACTCCGGGCGTGTGACTCAGGGCGTTGGGGGCGGGTCCGCCGTCTACCCGGCCTCGGCCGTCCCCGCCGCCTCCGTCCCCGCTGTCTCGACCGTCCCGGCCGTCCGCGGGCCGGAGGCGGCGAGGAGACGGCGGCCGAACGCGGCAAAGGCGTTCCGGAAGTCCGCGGGCTCGATGATGGAGAAATCGGCGTCGAGGTGGGCGAGGCCGAGGATGAGCCATTCCCAGGAGTCGAGCCAGACCGTGACCTGGGTCTCCAGGTCACCGGGTCCCCGGTGTATCTCGGCGTCCTCGAACTTCAGCGCGTCGGCGACCTGGTCGGGCCGTGCCCGCACGACGAGCCGTACGCGCCGGCGGTCCGCGTTGAGGCCCTGACGGAGATACGAGAGGGCCGCGTCGGCCGGCAGAGCGCGGGGAGAGTGCCGGACGCCGGTGCGCACGAGGTCGCGGACGCGGTCGAGGCGGAACACCCGCCAGTCGTCCCTGTCCAGGTCCCAGCCCAGCAGATACCAGCGCTGAAGCAGATGCATCTGCCGGTGAGGTTCCACCCGCCGGCGGCTCTGTTCGCCGTGCCTGTCGCTGTAGCCGAACCTCACGACCTCCCGGTCGCTGATCGCTTCGGCGAGACCGGCCAGCAGCGCCGCGCTCACGGCGGGCGCGAGTTGCCGGTCGGTCTCCAGGCTCGCCCGCAGCGCGGCCACGCGCGGACGCAGCCGCGCGGGCAGGAACTGGTCGAGCTTGCCGTACGCGCGGGTGGCCGCGTCGTCGAGGGTCCCGTCCTCGCCGGAACCGGAGGAGGCGAGAGTGGCGAGACCGAGCAACGCGGCGATCGCCTCGTCGTCGTCCAGGACGAGCGGGGGCATCGTCCGGCCCGCCACGAGCCGGTAGTGGCCGCCCGGTCCGGGTTGTGTCTCGACGGGATAGCCGTACTCCCGGAGCCGGTCCACGTCGCGGCGTACGGTCCGGGGGCTGACGTCCAGCCGCGAGGCGAGTTCGTCCCCGCTGAACGGCCGCCCCGTCTGCAGGATCGACAGCAGGGCCAGCATGCGTCGGGTCACGTCGGCCACCCGACCATCATGCCCGCAATCGCGGTCAGGTTCCGGCCGCGATTGCTCGTACGGTCGTGAGCATGGCTTCACCGCACATCTCCATCAGAGGGGCCCGCACGAACAACCTCCGCGGCGTGGACGTGGACATTCCGCGTGACCGCCTCGTGGTCTTCGCGGGCGTCTCGGGGTCCGGCAAGTCGTCGCTGGTCTTCGACACGATCGCGGCGGAGGCCGGCTACCAGTTGAACGAGACCTTCCCCCCGTTCGCGAGGAACCGGCTGCCGAAGTGGACGCGTCCCGACGTGGAGCACATCGACGGGCTCTCGCCGGTGGTGGTGATCGACCAACGGCGCCTCGGCGGCAACGCGCGCTCCACGGTCGGCACGATCACCGACACCTGGACCTACCTGCGGCTGCTGTTCTCCCGTCTGAGTGAGCCGCACGTGGGCGAGTCGAACCACTTCTCGTTCAACGATCCGGCGGGAATGTGCCCCACGTGCTCGGGGCTCGGCGACGTCGTCGTCACGGCCGTGGACCGCATCCTCGACCCCGACAGGTCGCTGCGGCAGGGCGCGATCCGGCTTCCCGGGTTCGGCGACGGCAACTACTGGTACTCCCAGTACGCCGACATCGGCGTGTTCGACCCGGACACGCCGCTGCGCGACTGGAGCCGGGACGAGCGCGACGCCCTGCTCCACGGCGGCGAGGCGGCGGCGCGGCTGGGGCGGCGGCTGCGTCGGCGGCTGGGGCGCGGGCTGCCGAAGGACTACGAGGGGGTCGTCGAGCGGTTCGAGCGGATCTACCTGCACACCTCAGGGGACCTGTCCGAGCGCAAGCAGGAGACGATTCGCCGGTTCACCCGGTCGCGGATCTGCCCGGACTGCGGGGGAGACCGGCTCAACGAGGCGTCCCGCACCGCCACCGTCCTCGGGCACACCATCGGCGAGCTGTCCCGGCTGGAGGTCGCCGAGCTCGCCGGGCTCGTGCGGGGCATCGACGCACCGGGTGTCGCCCCGGTCGTCGCCGCGCTGGCCGCCAGGCTCGACGCCATGGACGCCATCGGGCTGGGATATCTCAACGTGGCACGCGCGACGACGACGCTGTCGGGCGGCGAGTCCCAGCGCATCAAGATCGTGAAGCATCTGGGGTCGAGCCTCACCGAGATGCTCTACGTGTTCGACGAGCCCACGGCAGGGCTCCACCCCACCGACGTCGAGTCCATGACGAGGCTGCTGGAGCGGCTGCGCGACAGGGGCAACACCATCCTGGTCGTCGAGCACGACCCCGCCGTCATGGCCGTCGCCGATCAGGTCGTCGAGATCGGCCCCGGCGCCGGCGCCGACGGTGGCCGGCTCGTCTTCCAGGGCACGTTTCCCGAGCTCCGGCGGGCCGGCACCCCCACGGGACGCGCGCTCTCCCGGCCCGCACCGCTCAAGACGGCCCCGCGTACGGCCCCGCCGACGACAAGGGCGGCGATCACCGTCGCCGAGGCGACACGCAACAACCTGCGGCGCGTCACCGTGGACATCCCAGCCGGTGTGATGACCGTGCTCACCGGCGTCGCCGGCTCGGGGAAGTCCAGCCTGGCCGCCGAACTCGTCGAGCAGCACGGCGCGGTCGTGATCGACCAGAGGCCGGTCGGCGTCAACCGCCGGTCCACGCCGATCACCTACACCGGCATCGCGCCGGCCGTCCGCAGGTTGTTCGCCCGGCGCAACGGCGTGCCCGCCGCGCTGTTCAGCGCGAACTCCGAAGGCGCCTGCCCGAAGTGCGACGGGCTCGGGATCGTCTACACCGATCTGGCCTTCTTGGACGGCCAGGAGGTCGTCTGCGAGGCGTGCGAAGGGCGGCGCTTCACCCCCGAGGTGCTCGCCTACACCGTCGACGGCCTGTCCATCGCCGACGTCGACGCCCTGTCCGTCGACCAGGCCAGGCACCGGCTGCCCGACAAGGCCGTCGACCGGGCGCTGCGGCACCTGTCGCAGGCCGGTCTCGGCTATCTCCGGCTGGGCCAGCCGCTCACCACGTTGTCGGGAGGGGAGTGCCAGCGACTCAAGATCGCCAAGGAGCTGCGCGACGCCGAGCGGCCCACGACGTACGTGCTGGACGAACCCACCACGGGCCTGCACATGAGCGACATCGACGGCCTGCTCCGGGTCCTGGACGCGCTGGTCGACAGGGGCCACACCGTCGTGGTCATCGAGCACAACCTGGACGTCATCCGGCAGGCCGACTGGCTGATCGATCTCGGGCCCGGCCCCGGCAGGCACGGCGGGAACGTCCTCTACGAGGGGCATGTCGCGGACTACCCGCCGGACGCGGGGACGCCGACGGCCCGCGCCCTCGCCGCCCGCCGGTAGCGGTAGTCATCGGAGCAGGGACAGGACGGCCTCGCGGATGGCGCCCCTGTCGATGCCGGCGTCCTCCAACTGCTCCTGGGAGGTCGCGCTGCCGGGCATCCGCGACACGCCCAGCTTGCGCACCGACACCGACACCGACACTGGCACCGACACCGACACCGGCACCGGCACTGGCGCGTCCGCGAGCGTCGAGAGCACGGCGTCGCCGAGCCCGCCCTCCGGCCAGTGGTCCTCCACCGTGACGACCTTCCCGGTCGCCCTGGCCATCTCGACCAGTTCGGCCGAGTCGAGCGGCTTGATCGAGTACGCGTCGATCACCGTGACGGAGACGCCGTCCTCGGCGAGCAGGTCGGCGGCGGCGAGGGCCTCGTGCACGGTGACGCCCGCGGCCACCACGGTCGCCTGGCCGCCGGTGCGCAGGATCTTGCAGCCGCCCACCGGGAACTCCTCGTCCGGGCCGTAGATCACCGGCGTCTCGCCCCGCGTCGTCCGCAGATAGCGGACGCCCTCCAGGCCGGCCATGTCCGCGACCAGCCGGGCCGTCTGGTTGGCGTCGCAGGGATACAGCACTGTGCTGCCGTGCACCGCCCGGAACGCCGCGAGGTCCTCCAGGCCCATCTGGGAGGGCCCGTCCTCGCCGATCGACACCCCGCCGTGCGACCCCACCAGGCAGATCCCGGCCCGGCTCACCGCCGCCATCCGGACGAAGTCGTACGCCCTGGTGAGGAAGGCGGCGAACGTCGCGGCGTAGGGGGTCCAGCCGCGGGCGGCCATGCCGATGGCGGCGGCGACCATCTGCTGCTCGGCGATGTAGCACTCGAAGAAGCGCTCCGGGTGCGCCTTGGCGAACGCCTCCAGCTTGGTCGAGTCGGCCACCTCGCCGTCGAGCGCGACGACGTCGCCCCGCGCCGTGCCGAGCGCGGCCAGCGCCTCGCCGAAGGCCGTCCGCGTGGCCACCCGCTCGCCCACCTCGTACCTGGGCAGGTCGAGCGCGCCGCAGGCGTACCGGTAGGGCGTGGCGGGGGCGTCGGGCGCGGTGACCTCGACGGTGAGGGAGCGGGGCCCGCCGAGCTCGTCGAGCGCCTGTTCCGCGTCCTCAAGCGGCTTGCCGTGCTTGCCCTCGCGGTTCTCCACGGCCGACACGCCGCGGCCCTTGCAGGTCCTGGCGATGATCGCGGTCGGGCGGCGCCGCGTGGCCCGGGCGTCGGCGAGCGCGTAGTCGATCTGGCCGGGGTCGTGGCCGTCGATCTCGATGGTGTGCCAGCCGAAGGCGCCGAGCCTGGCGGCGTACGCGCCGAGGTCCCAGCCGTGCCGGGTGGGACCGCGCTGGCCGAGCCGGTTCACGTCGATGATCGCCGTGAGGTTGTTCAGCCCCTCGTGCCCGGCGTGCTCGAACGCCTCCCACATCGATCCCTCGGCGAGCTCGCTGTCGCCGCACAACACCCAGACGTGGTAGGGCAGGCGGTCCAGCCTGCGCGCGGTCAGCGCCAGCCCCACGCCCACGGGCAGGCCGAAGCCCAGCGAGCCGGTGGCCACGTCGACGAACGGCACCCGCGGGGTGGGATGGCCCTCCAGACGGCCGCCGCGCCTGCGGAAGGTCAGCAGCTCCTCGTCGGTGACGACCCCGGCGGCCTTGAGCATCGCGTACAGGAGGGGGGAGGCGTGGCCCTTCGAGAAGACGAGGTGGTCGTTGGCCGGGTTGGCCGGATCCGCGACGTCCACGCGCAGGTGACGCGCGAGCAGCACGGCCATCAGCTCGGCCGCCGACATCGAGGACGTCGGATGTCCCGAGCCGGCGGCCGCGGCGGCTCGGACCGAGTCCACCCGGAGCTGGGCCGCGAGTTCGCACAGGAAGCGGTAGTCAAGCTCGTCCATCGCCCCCGACTACCCCGGTACGCCCCTTCGTATCGCCGCAAAAGGTGCGTACGCGGAATTTTGTGGCCGTCAGCGGCGGCGCAGGCCGAGACCGGCGACGGCGGCGGCCCCGAGAGCGGCGGCGGTGACCAGGCGACGGTGCTGTGACATCCACAACTGCACGCTGCGGCCGTGCGACCGCCGGTCGAAGCTGCCGTGCGCTCCGTAGTCCTTGTCCTCGTCCGCGGGCTCCCACAGGTTGGACACCCCGGTCGGCGCCTTCTCGCCGGTGAGCTGCGACTTCACCCCGGTCCTGGCGAGGTAGCGGTCGAGCAGGGCGGGCACCGTCCGCTGGCCCATGATCGTGGCCGCGGTCATCCCGCCGACCCAGTACTCCTTGCGCTCCGGGTGCTCGGCGGCGTAGACGAGCGCGTCGGCGGCCACCTCCGGCTGGTAGATCGGCGGCACCGGCTGCGCGTGCCGCCGCATCCGGTTCAGCCCCCAGTCGAACTGCGGGGTGTTGAGCGCGGGGAGTTGCACCACCGTGATCTTCACGCCCGAGTCCTCGGCGAGCAGCTCCGTCCGCACCGACTCGGTGAACCCGACGATCGCGTGCTTGGCGCCGCAGTACGCCGACTGCAGCGGGATCGACCGGTAGGCCAGGGCCGAGCCCGCCTGCACGATGACGCCCTTGTCGCGCGGCTTCATCATCTCCAGGGCCACCCGGGTGCCCCAGACGTAGCCGAGATAGGTCACCTTGGTCTCGCGCTCGTACTCCTCGGGTGTGATCTCCAGGAACGGCGCGAACACCGTCGTGAACGCGATGTTGATCCACACGTCGATCGGGCCCAGCTCGGCCTCGGCCCGCTGGGCGGCCTGGCGGACCTGGTCGTAGTCGGAGACGTCGGCGGCGAAGGTCTTCCCGGTGCCGCCCTCGGCCCCGACGTCCACGGCGGCGCCAGCGAGGCCCGCCTCTCCACGTGCGATGAGCGCGACCTTCGCGCCCTCCGCTCCGAGCCGCCGGACCACCGCGCGGCCCACTCCGCCGCTCGCGCCGGTCACCACGACGACCTTGTCCTTCAGGCTCACCTCGTCATCCTCTCGATTGCGGCCCGCCGCCAAGTCTCTTCTGCTTGCGCACGGCGAAGGCCATGTAGATCGCGATGATCGCCATGAGCGCCACGACGATCCCGGTCAGCACCCAGATGCGCCCGACGAAGGAAAGCACCAGTACGGCGACGCAGAAGACCAGTGCGAACGACCCGATGCGGATGCGGATCACATCCATCGGGGTCGCCTCCACCATGGGCTTGCCCGTCGGCGAGCGTTGTTCTTCGGTCATGGAGGCCCCTCTACCCTCGAATCCGGTTCACTATCGCCGTGGTGGAGCGGTCCGGGACGTAACCGAGCACCCGCACCTCCCCGCCCAGCTCTCTGACCAGCTCCGCCTCGGGCAGCAGGTCGGGGTGGTAGTCGCCGCCCTTGACGTACACGTCGGGCCGGACGAGCCGCAGCAGCTCGGTCGGGCTGTCCTCGTCGAAGACGGTGATGTAGTCCACGCAGCCCAGCGCCGCGAGCACCGCCACCCGGTCCTCGCACCGGTTGATCGGGCGCTGCGGCCCCTTCAGCCGGGCCACGCCGTCGTCGCTGTTGACCGCGACGACCAGTACGTCGCCGAGCCGGGCGGCCTCCTCCAGGCAGGCGACGTGCCCGCGGTGCAGCACGTCGAAGCAGCCGTTGGTGAAGACGATCCGCCTGCCCTCGGCGCGGTCGCGCTCCAGGCACGCGGCCAGCCGTTCGGGCGGCAGCGCGGTGTCGGGGCGCAGCGCCTGCAGCAGGTCCTCGTGGGAGCAGGCGGCCGTTCCCTGCCGCCGCACCACCACGCTCGCCGCCGCCTGGCCGATGTCGGCGGCACACTCGGGCTCCGCGCCGGCCGCCAGGGCGAGCGCGAACGCCGCGGTGAAGGTGTCGCCCGCGCCGATGCTCATCGTGTCGGGCGCGGGGGTCGCGTACGTGCGGTGCGGCTCCCTGCCGCGCCGGTGCAGCAAGGTGCCCTCGCCGTCCAGCGTGGTGACCACGAGGTGGGCGCCGGTGGCCTCGATGAGGTCCTCCGAGCGCGCGGACAGGAACGCCACCCGGTCGTGGTCGCCCCCCTCGCCCAGCAGCCGCCGCACCTCGGCGTAGTTGGGCAGCACGGCCGTCGGCCGGCAGTCCCGCCAGGCGGCCACGTCGTGGGCGTCCACCACGAGGATCGGCGCGCCACGCGATCCCTCGCTCCGGTCGATGCTCAGGTCGCACAGCACCCGGCGGACGTTCGGGGTGCACACCCCGCCGCCGTAGTCGCAGGCGATGATGACGTCGGCGTCCGCCGAGAGCCGGGTGATCTGCTCGATGAGCTCGCGCTCGGCCGCCTCCGGCAGCGGCGCCTCGTCCTCCTCGTCGTACCGCGCCACGATCTGGCCGTCGGTCAGCACCCGGCGCTTGACCGAGGTCCGCCAGCTCCGCACGATGACCAGGCCCTCGATGTCGAGCCGTCCCAGGGTCGCGTTGAGCGTCGCCCCGGCGGGGTCGGCGCCGGTGACTCCCACCATGTGGACCCGTGCGCCGAGGGCGGCCAGGTTCACGGCCGTGTTGGCGGCGCCGCCCGGCTGGTCCTCGATCTGCTCGACGGTCACCACCGGCACCGGGGCCTCCTGTGCCATGCGCTTCGTGCGGCCCCGCAGCCACGAGTCGAGCATCACGTCCCCGACGACGACGGCTGTGACTTCACCGAAACGGTTGAGCGTCTCTTCCGTCATACAACGGCGGCTACCCCCGCAGACGCAGGGGAAACAACAGGCACGGCAGACCCGGCGGCCCGGTTTGGGGCCGCCGCACCGGGGTAACCGGGATCAGACGTCGCTCCACACGAGCGCTCCGCCGGGGGTTAACCGGCGGACCGGACGAATGGGGGGTGTCCGATGGACGAGGGGACGAAGCGGGTGGCCGTCCGTCCGCGGGCCGACTTGTGCCCATGAGCGAGCGGAGCGAGCGAATCGGTAAGCACGGTGCGTTTCGCGAATGCGGCCCCGAGCCGCCAGGCGAGGGGGTGGCATGAGCGAGCGGAGCGAGCGAATCGGTAAGCACGGTGCGATTCGCGAATGCGGCCCCGAGCCGCCAGGCGAGGGGGTGGCATGAGCGCGTTGCTCGTCGAAGGAGTCGAGCGTATCGCCGTGCTGAGGGCGAACGCCCTCGGCGACCTGCTGCTCGCGCTGCCCGCCATCGAGGCGCTCAGGCGGGCGTATCCCGCCGCCAGGATCACCCTGCTCGGCCGCGAGTGGCACGCGCGGTTCCTGCGGGGCCGCCCGGGCCCGGTGGACGAGGTGGTGGCGTTGCCGCCCATCTCCGGAGTCTCCTCCCCGCCCGACGGGCCCGCCGCCCCCGAGGAGCTGTACGAGGACCTGCGGCAGCGCATGTTCGACCTGGCCGTCCAGATGCACGGCGGCGGGCGTAACTCCAATCCGTTCATCCGCCGCCTCGGCGCGCGGGTGACGGCCGGCCTGCGCACCCCCGACGCCGCACCGCTCGACCGCTGGGTGCCGTACGTCCACTACCAGCACGAGACCCTGCGCTACCTGGAGGTGGCTGGGCTGCTCGGCGCGGCCGCCGGTGAGATCGAACCGAGGATCGCGGTCGTCAGGGAGGACTGGGCCGAGCTGAACCGCACGCTTGGCAAGGTGCCCCGGGGACTGGTGGCGATCCACCCGGGTGCGGGGGACCGGCGCAGGAGATGGCCGCCGGAACGCTTCGCCGAGGTCGCCGACCGCATCGGACGGCCGGTGGTGGTGACCGGCGTCGAGGAGGAGCGGGAGGTCGTCGAGAAGGTCGTCGCGCAGATGCAGACCCCGGCGAGGGCCGTCGTCGGAGAGCTGTCCCTCGGCGGGCTCACCGCGCTGTACGCCGCCTGCGACCTGCTCGTCTCCAACGACACCGGGCCGCGCCACCTGGCGGCGGCGACCGGCACGCCCACCGTGGGCGTCTACTGGTGCGGCAACATGATCAACTGGGGTCCGCTGAGCAGGGGTCACCAGCGGCCGCTGATCTCCTGGACGACCGGTTGCCCGGCGTGCGGGACACCCGCCGACCCCAAGCTGGGCATGCGGGAGTGCGGCCACCGCGACGTCTCGTGGGTGGGTGACGTGAGCGTGGACGACGTGCTCGAACAGGCGTGGGACCTGCTGCGATGAGCGCCGTCGCCGAAAAGGGCGCCGCGGAGAAGGCGGTCGCGGAGAAGACCCTCGCGGAGAAGGCGAAGGTCTTCGAGACGCCGCCCGTCGAGCTGCGGCCGAGCGACCCGGGCGAGCCCGGCATCCGGCGCCGGCGCCGCGGGCGCGGGTTCAGCTACACCTGGGCCTCCGGCCGGCCCGTGAAGGACCGCGCTACCCTGCGCCGGATCAAGTCCCTCGCGATCCCGCCGGCCTGGACCGACGTGTGGATCTGCGCCCATCCGAACGGCCACCTCCAGGCCGTGGGCACCGACTCGGCGGGCCGGCGGCAGTACCGCTACCACGACGAGTGGCGCAGGCAGCAGGACGAGGTCAAGTTCGACCACGTGCTGGAGATCGCCCAGCGGCTCCCCGCCTTCCGCGAGCGGGTCGCGCGCGACCTGCGCGGCGACGAGCTGAGCCGCGAGCGCGTGCTGGCCACCGCCGCGCGCATGCTCGACATCGGCTTCTTCCGCGTCGGCGGGGAGGAGTACACCGACTCCTACGGCCTGGCCACGCTGAAGACGTCGCACGTGAAGTGCGGCGATGGCAAGGTCGTGTGCCGCTACCTGGCCAAGGGCCGCAAGGAGCGGGAACAGGTGCTGGCCGACGCCGAGGTGTGCGAGGTGCTGACGGCGCTGTCGAAGGGGCACCGGGGCGAACTGCTGCGCTACCGCACGGACGAGGGCTGGATGGACGTGCGGAGCGCCGACATCAACGCCTACCTGAAGGAGACGTTCGGCACCGACGTCTCGGCCAAGGACTTCCGCACCTGGCACGCCACGGTCCTGGCGGCGGTCGGGCTCGCCGTCTCCCGCCCCGTACGCAGCGGCGCGGGGCGCAAGCGGGCGGTCTCCCGGGTGATGAAGGAGGTGTCGGAATACCTGGGCAACACGCCGTCGGTGTGCCGCGCCTCCTACGTGGACCCGCGCATCGTCGCGCTGTACGAGAAGGGACGGACGATCCCCCTCGAACGGCTGGGTGAGGACACCGGCGAGGGCCGGCTCGCCACCCACGGGCCGGTCGAGGAGGCCGTCATCGAACTCCTGCGCCGAGCGCCCGTACGGCGGCGCTGACCACCTGGGCGGCCGGGACCGCGGCGTCCAGGTGGTCGCCGCCGTCCACCTCGTGCAGGATCGGGTGCCGCCGGTCCGCGGTGGACACGAGCACGGAGGGCGTCCGGTAGGAGGCGGCGAGCCGTGTCATCGCGACGTCGCCGCTGATGACCAGCCGGGCCCCGGCGACCAGCGCGCACAGCTCCCGGAGCGAGGTGCGGCCCGCGAGCACGATCTGCGGCGGCAGCACCGCCCGGGTCGCCACGAGCAGGGCCATCGGCCGCTCCCGCGAGCTGCCGGTGATCACGACGGGGAGGCCCTCGTCCGTCAGCGTGCGGGCCACCTCGGCGAACCGGTCGGCGGGCCAGCGCAGCGACGTGCCGCCCGCGCCGGGGTGGATCACGACGGCCCCCGGCGCCGGGCTCGCGGTCAGGGGAGTGGGCAGCGCCGAGTCCTCGGGGTCGGCCGGCACGCCGTGCCACTGGAGCAGCCGGCACCACCGCAGCACCTCGTGCTCGCCCGGGTCCCACCACGGCCCTCTGATCCACGGGACGTCAGGGTTGGCGTACGCCCACAGGCGCGTGGTCCCCTCGCCCCGGTAGCGGAGATCCAGCAGGATGCGGTGGCTGCGCGGCCCGCGGCCGTGCAGGTTGACGGCGAGGTCCGGCAGGAGCGGCGGGTGGTCGGCGTCCTCCTCGCCGGGCCCGGGCCACGACAGCGGCGCGAGCCCGTACGCGGGCAGGATCCGGTCCACCGCGCCGGTCAGTGCGGCGAGTTCGCTCAGCTCGGGCGGGCAGGCCAGGACGACGCGCAGCCCGTGGCGGCGCAGGGCGCGCAATGCGGGCACCACGGTGAGCAGGCCCCCGATGCCGTCCGAGCGCAGCACGAGGGCCGTCGACGTCACGGGCTCACCTCAGAAGTCGGCAGGATCAAGAGGCGCTCCTTTCCAGCTCCCGGGTGGACAGGGCCCGGTCGTAGGCGGCCAGGGTCTCGGTGGCGATGCGGCTCCAGGCGTACCTCGCGCGGGCCCGGTCGGCCCCCGCGATGCCGTACGCCGTGCGCCGCACCCGGTCGTCGAGCAGCTTGCGCAGGGCCTTGGCCAGTACGGCGGGCTTGCGGGGCGGCACGAGAAGGCCGGTCACGTTGTTGACCACCGTCTCCTTCTGGCCGCCGACGGCCGAGGCGACGACCGGGACGCCGCAGGCCATCGCCTCGAGCGCCACCATCCCGAACGGCTCGTACCAGGGCACGGACACGACGGCGGCGGCCGAGCGCATCAGCGAGGGCAGCGTGTCGCGCCCGACCCGGCCGAGGAAGCGGACCCGGTCGGAGACGCCCGCCTGGGTCGCGAGCCAGCGCAGCCGGGTGACCTCGGGGTCGTGGTGCAGCTCGGCCGCCGGGGGACCGCCCGCGATGACCAGTTCGGCGTCCCGCAGGTACTGCAGCGCCCTGATGGTGGTCTCCAGGCCCTTGCGCGGCACGAGCCGGCCGACCGACAGCAGGCGCTGGCGCTCCGGCCGCTCCAGCGGCTCGACGTGGGGGTGGAAGGTGGTGACGTCCACCCCGCAGGGGACAACCCGGGTCGCGCGGCGCGGCACCCGCATGCGGATCAGCTCGTCGACCTCGTCGTTGCAGGTCGCGATGATGCCGTCGACGCGACGGCCGATGTGGGCCTCGGCCTCGATGCGCTCGCGCGGGCTGGTGTCCGCCGGGCCCTGGTGACGCCGCTTGACGCTGCCGAGCGCGTGGTAGGTGTGGACGACCGGGATGCGCAGCTTCTCCGCCGCGGCGAGCGCGGCCAGCCCGCTCATCCAGAAGTGGCTGTGCACGATGTCCGGCCGGTCGAACAGCCACCGGTCGTGCAGCCACTTCCCGAAGTGGGGGATCCAGGGAAGGATCTCGTCCTTGGGGATCTCGGAGGCGGGGCCCGCGGGGACGTGGACGACGTCCACACCCGGGCCGAAGGCGACGGTTTCCGGCAGGTCCTCGCGGTCCTTGCGGGTGTAGACGGTGACCTCGTGCCCGGCGCGGGCGAGCTCCCGGGCGAGGGCGGCGACGTGCACGTTCTGGCCGCCGGCGTCGACACCGCCGAGGGTGGCGAGCGGGCTGGCGTGCTCCGAGACCATGGCGATCTTCACTGGGGGTTCCTCCAAGAGCGGCAGTGGCGAATACCCGGCTCGGGGGTCAGGGAGTCCAGGTGTGCAGGCCCGGCGACCGGAACGGGGGCGGCGGCCGGTCGCGGCGTGCGGGAGCCGCCGGCGCGGACGCGGCCACGACGGTTCCCGGGGGTGGAAAGGCCCGCGACGACGGCGGCGCACGCATGGCGGGCCGTGACGGGCGGACGGTGGAGGGCGGACGCGCGGCCCGCGAGGACGGCGGCGCGCAGCCGGTGGGCGGTGCCCGAAGCGGCCCGTACGGGACGGGCGGCGACGTGGGGGCCGGTGGAGGGAGTGCCCGTGGAAGAGGTGGGGAAAGCGGTGCTGCCGATGCCCGCGGCGCTTCGGTCAGGGCCGGGTGTAGGCCGGTCACACATTCCCAAGACGCTCCTCCGTCACGGCATGCTCACGCCAAGGAGGTACCTGCGTCTTAGGCACCAGGAATACCAACAACCATATCCACCTTCGCGCCCGTCAAACCAGTGGTTTCGCCCGGAAAGGGCCGGGCAGCGCTAGCCATACGGAACCGAGGGGGACACGAGGGGAAGAGATGGAGACGCCGCACTATGTCGCGGCCCGCGTGCAGCGGGCTCTCGCGGAGGACGAACGGACCACCGAACTGGGCATTCGGGTGGATGTGCGAGGAGAGGAGGTCTACCTGCGCGGGCAGGTCTCCTGTGACGAGCGGCGGCACCAGATCGAGAACGTCGCCCGGGAGGCGGCTCCGGGCCTGCGTCTGCACAACGAGATCACCTTGGTGGAGGTGCGGGAGCCGGGAGAGGAGGAGCATCTGTGAGGGAGTTGCGGATCGCCGCCGTCGCGGACATCCATCTGGGCGAGGACCTGCGCGGCCACTATCGCAAGAAGATCGAGGGCATCGAGCGCCGTGCGGACGTGCTGCTGGTGGGGGGCGATCTGACCAGGCACGGCACGATCCCCGAGGCCCGGGTGGTCGCCGAGGAGCTGAGCGGCCTGCCCATCCCCGTCGTCGCCGTGCTGGGCAACCACGACTACCACTCCGACCACAACGAGGAGATCGTCGATCTCCTCCGTGACGCCGGCATCACCGTCCTCGACGACGAGGGCACGGTCGTCCCCATCGACGGCGTACGGCTCGGAGTCGCGGGCGGCAAGGGCTTCGGCGGCGGCTTCGCCGGGAAGTGCGCCAGCGAGTTCGGGGAGCCGGAGACCAAGGCGTTCGTCCGGCACACCAAGGAGATCGCCGAGCGATGGCGGCGGGCGCTCAAGGAGTTGGACGCCGATCACAAGATCGTGCTCAGCCATTACTCGCCCGTGAAGGACACGCTGATGGGCGAGCCGCCCGAAATCTATCCGTTCCTCGGCAGCTACATGCTGGCGGAGGCGGCCGACGCCGAGGGCGCGGATCTCTTCGTTCACGGTCACGCGCACGCGGGCACAGAAAAGGGCGTCACTCCTGGAGGCATCCGGGTGCGGAATGTGGCCCTTCCGGTCATCAAGCACGCCTACACCGTTTACTGCCTGAACGGCGACCATTGCTGATTCGCCGTGTTCCGCGAGACGGCGACCGGCCTCTTCGGCCGGCCGCCGTCCCGGTGTCCGCGAGCAGTGTGGGTGAGGCTCGTCTATGGATTGAAGATGCTGACGCCCCCGGGGCCGACGAGGAATCCGAGGACGATGAGGACGATCCCCCAGAGGATGTCCCGACGGGCCAGGATGACGTAGATCCCGGCGATTACCAGTACCACGGCGATGATCCAAAGCAGAGTAGCCATGGCCCTCCACTGCCCCTGCGAAGGGTCTCGTAACATCATTCAGCCCAGGGGCCGATTGAATTTGCCCCTCAAGCGCCCACTGTTACGTTTGCTAGACGC
Source organism: Microbispora sp. NPDC046933 (assembly GCF_040644635.1). Classification (NCBI taxonomy): domain Bacteria; kingdom Bacillati; phylum Actinomycetota; class Actinomycetes; order Streptosporangiales; family Streptosporangiaceae; genus Microbispora; species Microbispora sp. NPDC046933. Next base: position 161,356 of record NZ_JBEYWW010000009.1, read on the forward strand.
TATTCGGGCATGTGGTGATACATGACCACTTTCGGATATTTTCTCTCCAGCGAGGAGCATGACCCCAAGGAGCTGGTACGTCAGGCGAAACTCGCCGAGGAAGCCGGCTTCGAGGCGTTGTGGATCTCCGACCACTATCACCCGTGGCTGGACGAGCAGGGCGAGAGCTCGTTCGTGTGGTCCGTCATCGGGGCCGTCTCGCAGGCCACGTCGCTGCCCGTGACCACCGCGGTCACCTGCCCCATCATCCGCATCCACCCGGCGATCATCGCCCAGGCGGCGGCGACCGCCCAGATCCTGCTGGACGGCCGGTTCCGCCTGGGCGTCGGCACCGGAGAGGCGCTGAACGAGCACATCCTGGGCGACCAGTGGCCCCCGGCCGAGGAGCGCCAGCGCATGCTGGAGGAGGCCCTGGACGTCATCAGGGAGCTGTGGACCGGCGAGCTGGTGACGTACCGCGGCGAGTTCTACGAGGTGGACACGGCCCGGCTGTACTCGCTGCCCGGCCGGCCCCCGCCGATCTACATCTCGGGCTTCGGACCCAAGTCCGTCGAGCTCGCGGGACGGCTCGGGGACGGCTACATCCACACCGCGCCCGCCGCCGACATGGTCGAGGCGTTCCACAAGGCGGGCGGCGAGGGCAAGCCGTGCGCGGCCGGGCTGAAGGTGTGCTGGGCACACGACGAGGCCGAGGCGCGCAGGACCGTCCACCGGCTCTGGCCCAACCAGGGGATCCCGGGTGAGGCCGCCCAGCTCCTGCCGCTGCCGCGGCACTTCGAGCAGCTCTCGCAGCTCGTCACGGAGGAGGACGCCACCCAGTCGACGCCCTGCGGACCCTCTCCCGAGGCGCACCTGAGCGCGATCCGCGCGTACGTGGACGCCGGCTTCGACGAGGTCTACATCTCCCAGATCGGCAAGGAGCAGGAGGGGTTCTTCGAGTTCTACGCGACGCGGATCCTGCCGCGCCTGCGGGAGGCGGGCTGATCGCGGAAAGAGCGCGACCGCGGGCATCACGGTCGCGCTTGCGGATGTCTAGTCCTCGTTCCTGACCAGGCGCAGCGACAGGAGCGGTTGGACGAACCACAGCCAGGCGCACAGCAGCGCCACGCCGGCGCCTACCAGTGCGGCGGGCCCTGCGCTGGTCAGCGCGTCCAGAACCAGGGCGGTGGAGCAGGTCATCGACACGGCCAGGGCCAGCCCGCCCGCCACGCCCAGCCGGTTGGCCCGGCGCAGCAGCAGCTCCTTGAGCCCGGAACGGAACAGGATCCGGTGCTGGGTCGCCGGGGCGATCGTGCAGATCGACGCGACCGCCGCGCTGACGACCGCCAGGTAGAACAACCAGTTCCCGGTCGTGTCGATCTTGCCGAAGCCGGAGGAGAACGGCAGCGTCAGCAGGAACGCGAACAGCACCTGCACGCCCGTCGCGGCCACCCGGAGACCCTGCAGCAGCTCGCCGAGCTCGCGGTCGACGCGTTCTTTCGGGCTCTCGTCGGCGTTCTCCAGAGGCTCGAGCACCTCACTCATGCCACCCCCTCGCCCGACGCCTCGGGGTTGCGTCGCGCCGAAGGCGCGCAAGGCAGGGGTCGTGCCGAAGGCGCGCAAGGTAGGGGTCGTGCCGAAGGCGCGCAAGGCAGGGGTCGTGCCGAAGGCGCGCAAGGCAGGGGTCGTGCCGAAGGCGCGCAAGGCAGGGGTCGTGCCGAAGGCGCGCAAGGTAGGGGTCGTGCCGAAGGCGCGCAGCACAGCACCTCGCGAATCGCACTGTGCTGGTTGTTGGTTCGCTCGCTCCGCTCGCTCATTCCTCTGCCTTCCTCATGAGGCGTGCGTAGGCGAGCTGGAGCCAGTCGGAGATCGCCACGGCCGCCATGGTGGCCCCGGCCAGCCGGGTCACCCTCGGGAAGAACACGGTGCCCGCCGCGTATCCCGTCGCGACCCACTGGGACAGGCAGAACGGGCAGGTCAGCAGCTCGCCCACGGCGTGCTGCAGCCCGTGACCGCGGACCTTCTCATTGAGCTCCGCCGGGCCGGAGACTCCCTCGTACCGGGTGAAGGCGGCGCGAATGGGGCTGGTGACCGGGTCCTTCGCGAGCGTCCGCGACAGCCGGTGCGTGAACAGCCCCATGAGCATGAGGTCCATCACTTTGATCTTCTCGGGGGCCTTGCGACCCGTCAGCTTCGCCGCGGCGAGCAGCGCCGTGACGGCCCCGCCGTACACCGCGAGAACCCGTGTGTACGAGGCCAGCGGACGGTTGTCCTCCCCCTCGTACTCGCGCTTGATCTCCTGCAGGGTCTCGGTCATGAGCGCGCTCTACCCGGGATTGTTTGCGGCGAACATGGCTGGGCAAGCGACGTGAGTGGGTAGTCACAGTCACGAAGTCACCGACGCGATCCTTGAAACGCTCAAGCGCGCCGGGGCTGGCCTCAAGGAGGCCGGGGTGCGCTTCGCTCTGGCCGGAGGCTGCGCCGGCTACGCGAGGGGCGCCGCGCCATCACTGCACGACGTCGACTTCGCCCTGGTCGAGGAAGACGTCCCACTCGCGCTGAAAACCCTGGAGAGCCTGGGTTTCCGGACCGCGAAACCACCGGAGGACTGGCTGGTCAAGGCGTTCGACGAGGAAGGGATCCTCGTCGACCTGATCTTCTCGCTGGCCGACAGGCCCGTGACCGAGGCGATGATCGGCCGGGCCGAGCCGATCAACACCGCCGCGCTGAGCCTGCCCGTCCTCGAAGCCACCGACCTTGTGATCTCCTGGATACTGCCGCTGTCCGAGCATGCCTGCGACTACGGCTCGCTGCTGCCCATGGTCCGCGCCATGCGGGAGCAGGTGGACTGGGACCGGGTCGCCTCGGTCGCCGCGCCGTCGCCGTACGCCTCGACGTTCGTCACGCTGCTGGAGCGGCTGCGCATCATCGCCCCTGCGACACCGCGGCCCGACAGCACCTGGCCCTGAAGGTCGCGCTCCGGCCCGCCGTCCCCGGTCCATGCGGAGGAGGGGCCGGGCGGAGGCCGGTTCGCCGGCTCGCCGGTGATAGAGGAGGGGCCGCGCCGTGACGGTGCGGCCCCTTCCGACATCACTCTCACATGGACGAAGTGCGAGGGAAACGCCCGTAGTACTCCCCGACACGGTCCCGGTAGCCGGGGTCGCCCATCGCCGACTCGTCGAACTCCGGCGCGTTTTTGATCTCCTGCTTGGTGCGGCTGACGAAGACCTTGCGATCCTGGAAGTCGATCCTCGTCACCACACTCGCGGGGAGCATGACCTTCTTACCGAAGATCCACGGGCCCGTGTCCACGACGATGTAGCTCTGGCCGGCCTCGTAGGTGGCCTCGTCCACAGAACCGATCTTCCCGTCCACGGCCTGCACGTCGTATCCGGCGATGTCCATCTGCTGTCCCGTGCCGGACACGGTGTCGGAATACGACCAGAGATCCGGTGTCATGGTGCTCACTCCCTTCGTCGTCACTCCACCTACCCGAAGGCGAGAAGGGGAACATCCCGGACACGTAAGGGCAGGGCATCATCTGGTTTCCGGCGCGACGAGCCGCGCCGGTGGCGCGGAGCACCTCCGGATGCCGCTACTCTTGTGGTGCGGGCGCCGCTAGCTCAGTTGGTTAGAGCAGCTGACTCTTAATCAGCGGGTCCGGGGTTCGAGTCCCTGGCGGCGCACCACGAGAAGGCCCAGGTCGGCACGGCTGACCTGGGTCTTCCGCATTCTGCGGGCCAGGCGTCAGCGGGAGGTCTCGTACCAGTGGTAGGGGATCGACCAGTCCCAGTGCTCGGTCTCCTCCTCCTGCTCGGGCGCGAGGGGAGCCGGGTCGGGAGACCAGGTCAACGCGTAGGCGAGGCCGAACTGGGCGGCCCAGTACCGCCCGAGCCGTACGAATCCCCGTCCGAAGGCGAAGACCATTCGCTTCGCCAGCGAGAACAGCATCGGGCACCACTCCTCGCGCGATCAGGCACGGCACCAATGTGGCCCAGATCACCCTGTATCTGGAGATAAAGATTTAATCTGGCCGAATCCGCCATGTAAATGGCCAGAGAGGTACGTGACCCGCCGCAGTCGCGTCCGGTCGAACGCGTTACCTCCGGACGGGAGGATGTCGGGCATGGCACCCTTCGAGATCGGTGAGACCGCCCTGGTGGTGGAGGTCCCCTCGGCCGAACCCCTGGTCCGGGGTCTGCGGGAACGTTACGACTCCTCTGCGGCGTACGGCATGCCCGCGCACGTCACCGTCCTGTATCCGTTCCTCCCACGAGAACGCCTCGACGACGGCGTGCTTGCCGCACTGCGGGACCTGTTCGCGGCGCGTCGGCCGTTCCAGGTCGCGTTCGGGGGCGTCGGCCGCTTCCCGGGCGTGCTCCACCTCGCACCGGAACCGGACGACCCGCTGCGGAAGCTCACCGAGGCGGCGGTGGGCCGCTGGCCGGAGGCCCCGCCGTACGGAGGCCGGTTCGGGGACGTCGTGCCGCATCTCACGGTCGCGGAGGGCCCCGGCGGTGAGGTCAGCGGCGAGGCCGTCGCCGGGGTCGCGGCGGACCTGGCGGCCGGGCTTCCCATTACGACGCTCGTCAGCGGCGTGACGCTGCGGGTCTTCGGCGGCGAGAACCGGCGCGCGGAGGGGTTCGACACCGTCGCCCAGTGGCGGGCCGCGCACGAGCGCTTCTGGACCGGCCCGGAGATGTCCGCCGCCCTGAGGGGACCACCGGTGATCGACGACGACACGCTGATCGTGGCCGAACGCTTCCGCCTGCGCGGTCTCCTCTGATCACCGCCTCGGCCCGCCTGTGGATAACGTCACGGCGCCGACGGCCGGGGCTGACAGAATCGCTCGCACGACCGACCGGGCGGCTGTCGAGGCCCCCGGCGGCGTCCATCGGGGGAGGGCGAGCGGATGAACTGGGCGAACCGGCGCGGTCGCGCCGGAGGCGCGCAGGAGGGTCGCGCCGGAGGCGCGCGAGAGGAAGGCGCGGGAGGCGCGGAGGGTGATCGGGCCGGAGAGGCGTGGCGCCGGCCGGAGGAGCCCCGGCCGCGTGGCGGCGGCGAGCGGGAGGGCGCGCGGCGGCGGAGCCTCGGGCCGCCGGGCGGAGCCGCCTGGAGCTTCCCCTGGTCGTCCGGCGGGCCGGGGCAGGCGGCCGAGGAACTGGTGGCCGGACTGCTGTCGGCGGCGCTGGAGGCGCGGCGCCGCTATGACGAGACCGAGTTCCGGCGATGCGTGCAGGTCCTCGCGCACGGCCAGGGGCTGGGTCACGTCGTGGACCGCGCTTTGCTGGACGCCCTGAACCGGCATGTGAGGCTCGCCTGGCACGGCGGCTGGCAGCCCGCCGACGTCGTCCGGCTTGCGGGGCGGCGGCTGGAGGCCCGGCACGTCCGCCTCGTGACCGACGCGGTCGCGGCCGAGATGCGCGCCTACGCCGCGGCGACCGTGGACGACCGCTGGCTGGACCAGCTCGCGGCCATCGGCGCGACGGTGTGGTGGCGCCGCGACGAGGAGTACCTCCGCGAGGACGGCGACCGGACCGCGATGGTCGCCTGCGCGCTTCGGGTGGTCCATCTGCTGGCCACGCTGCCGCCGCTGGAGCGGCTGTGCCCCCTGCCGGGTACGGCCCGCCGTACGCCGGGCTCCCGCGGCGGCGCCGTCGACGAACGGATGCTCGCCCGGGTGCGGGCCCTGCTGGCCAAGGCCGAGTCGACCGAGTTCGAGGCGGAGGCCGAGACGTTCACCGCCGCGGCCCAGGCGCTGATGGCCCGGCACAGCATCGACGCCGCACTGCTGGCTTGCCGGGAGGCCGGCCCAGGAGGACCCGGCCGGCCGGAGGGACGCCGGCTTGGAGTCGACGCGCCCTACGAGGGCCCGAAGGCGATGCTGCTGGACGTCATCGCCTCGGCCAACCACTGCCGCTCCGTGTGGAGCCGGCACTTCGGGTTCGCCACCGTGCTCGGGTTCCCGGCGGACCTGGCCGCGGTGGAGGTGCTGTTCACCTCCCTGCTGGTGCAGGCCACGACCGCGATGAGGCTGGCCGGATCCCGTCGGGACGGCTACGGCCGTTCCCGTACGCGGTCGTTCCGGCAGTCGTTCCTCGCGGCGTACGCGCAGCGGATCGGTGAGCGGCTGGAAGCGGCGGCGGGGGAGGCGGTGCGGGAGGCCGCCGCCGATGCCGGGCGCGACCTGCTGCCGGTGCTGGCGGCCCGGGAGGCCGCGGTCGAGGCGAGAGTGGAGGAGATCTTCCCCACGCTGACCCTGGTGGGCGCGGGCGCGGTCAGCAACCGGGAGGGCTGGATCTCCGGCCGGGCCGCCGCCGACCGGGCCGTCCTCGACGTACGCGGCAAGATCGCAGAGGGAGGCCCTTGAACCGGCCCCGGTGGCGGCCGGCCCGGTGGCGGCCGGCCCGATGGCGCGACGCGGACGGCCGTCCACATCCGGCTTCACCGATCCGCCGGGAGGCATGGCACGCACCGGGCCCCCGCGAGATCTCGGACGAGCCGAGGGCGTACCTGTGCCGGCGGCAGGGAGTGGCGCTCGGCGCGGTCCGGGCGGCCCTGGACACGTGGACGCCGTGCCGTACGGGCGGGGCGAACTCGCCGCCCCGAACCCGCGTGGCCGGCTGCTTCGACGAGGCGGGGCGCTCAGACGACGGATCCGGTGGCGCCGTCGGTGAGCTCCCGGAGGATGTCCGCGTGCCCGGCGTGCCGCGCGGTCTCCTCGATCATGTGGACGTAGATCCAGCGCAACGAGATCAGGCCGACCTGTTCGTGCGGCACCTCGTGGTCGAGCGGGAACCGGGCGGCGATGCGCCGCGAGCCGGCGCAGGCCTGCTCGTACGCCGCGATCAGGGACTCGATGGTGTCGTCGTCACCGACCGCGAAGCTCATGTCGGCGTCCTTCTCCGAAGGAGGCGACATGGCCGGGTCCTGGGCCAGCACCCGTCCGAACCAGTTCCGCTCCACAATGGTCAGGTGCCTGATCAGCCCGGCCAGCGTCGTCGCCGACGGCACGTGACGCCGGCGTACGTCCTGCTCGGACAGCCCCTGGGCCTTGCGGACGACCATCGCGCGGAGGAAGTCGAGGAACGCCTCCAGCACCTGCCGCTCGTCGCCTGTGGCGGCCCGCACCACCGCCAGTGCCGGCTCGGTCGAAGGAAGAGTGGCCATGCCCGGACCGTACGGACCGCGCGGAGCCCCCGGCAAGAGCCCCTGCCCACGCTGTCAGCGAACCGGCCTTCCGGTGGGACTCATAGCGGAGGGAAAGGCGATGGGGAGCGGCCCCGCCGGGTGGTAGCCTCCGCGCTTCAGGCGTCGAGGAGCTCGTGCACCCCCCAGCCGTCGGCGTCCTCGACCACCCGCAGGGCCAACTCCGCGCGGCCGGCCAGGTCGAGCGGGGCGATGCCCGAGACCGCGTGGCCGTGCGCGAGCCGGTCCAGTGCGGCGCCGACGAGCGGTCCGGCGGTCCGTACGGTGGACGGCAGCGCGACCGAACGCGTCGAACCGCCGTGCAGCACGATGTTGCGCTGGCGGTAGAGGCGCCGGAAGCAGCCGCGCAGATAGCGCTCCACGCGGCCGAGGGTCACGGACGGCGCGGCGACGAGTTCTCGCATCCGCCCGAGGGTGGCCGTGGTCACGGGGTCGTCCACGCGCACGGTCGGCTCCGCGAGCAGCCACCGGACCATCCGCCGCGCCCGTTCGCGGTTGTTGTCGCCGACCGCGTCGAGGTCGCGGCGCAGGCGCGGATCTTCCTCGCGGATCCGGCGGTCGTAGCTCAGCGCGGTCAACTCGGCGCGCGGCCAGCCCGCGGTGACCAGGGCGGCGGCCCGGTCGGCGGCCACCGCCCGCCCCTCCTCGCGGTCCGCTTCGTCGGTGTCGCAGAAGAGCAGCGATTCGACGGCGGCCCAGGCTCCCGCCACGGCGGTGCTCGGGGAGCTCTCGGTGAGCGGCGCGGCGAGTTCGAGCGCGTCGTCGATGCGCAGCCCGTGGGCGCCGGCGTCGGGCAGGTCGTAGAGCACGCCGACGCGTTCCAGCGACAGCACGGTGACCGCCGGGTCACCCCGCCGGAAGTCCTGCGGTTCGGCCAGCCCCGAGATGAACACTTTGGGATGGACATCGAGTGCCGTCTGCCCGCGCCGATAGCGCACCCTGTTCCGGACGCGGTCGAACGACTCGGTCACCTGCTGAACCGCCGAGACATGATCGCGAGCCCGTACGCGGAAGAGCAGGCCCCCGCTCGCGCGGACACCCGTCACCTGCGGAAACTCCATGATCAAGCGCTGGCGTACATCCTCCTGTGACAGCCAGTGCCGGGACTTGAGCGCGACCTGCGGGGCGGGCACCTTGTCCTGGAGGACGATCACCCCCTCGTATTCGGTCTCGCCCCGGGATTCGAGTTCGATGAGGAGATCGATCAAATCGACCGCATCGCTCGATCCATCGAGCCGTGACTTGACCTCGCGGCGGAGGAAATCCTGGTGGAAACCCTCGTCCAGCAGGTGAGCGGCGATGCAGCGGGCGGAACGTTCCACATGCACGGAACCGGCGGCGAGGATTGCCTGCCAACGTCTGAGATAGCCGTCGGCGACAAGGTCGGACAGGAGCGCCAGCGTGCGCTGGCTGCGGGCACCCGGTTTGATCGGTCTGGCGCAGACTTGATGAAGATGCCGGCGGATCTGCCCGTCGCCCAATGCGCTGTCGGTCTTGAGCCTCGGTAGCAGCGACTCCCGCGCGTACCACGCGAGCGAGGACTGCGAGAGGACGTGACGTCCCACCCAGTCGGCCGCCTCCACCGCCTCGCGCAGGGCGAGGACGGTTCCCACGTCCCACAGCCGGCGATGCCAGGGGCGCCAGGATTCGAGCAGTTCCAGCACTCGCGCGTTGACCAGCGTGCCCGTGCCGGGCCTGCTGGTGATTGCTCCCATCGGCGACGTACCCCTTCGACTGTGTGATCGCGGCGTTACTGGTTGCACACAACCCGCCGGGGAAGTAGTCTCAAGAGGACTTAGGCAGGGGAGTCGCCCGGAAGGGCCGCTCCCCATCGCCTTTTCTGGGGGTTGTGCGGCATCCAGTCTGGCCGATCAGAAGCTCGCCGATCACTGTTTTCGACTTTCTCGCGTACTCTGCGTGACGATTCGCGTCGCGTCAGCCGGAGGAGTCGTCGAAGTGGAGCTCTGAGGTGATGCGGTAGCGGTCGCCACGGTAGATGGACCGGGTGAACTCCACGACCCGGCCGCCGGCCTCCCGGGCCGTGCGTTCGATGAGCAGGGCGGGGGCGTGCTGGGGGACGCCGAGCAGCTCGGCCTCGGTCTCGTCGGTGACGGTCGGTTCGATGCTCTGCGTGGCGCGGCGGACGTCGATGCCGAACCTCGTGCGCAGGAACCGGTAGAACGAGCCGGACACCATGTCGTCGGGCCGCAGGGACTCGACCAGGCGATGCGGCAGGTGGATGCGCTCGATCGCCATCGGCTCGTCGTCAACCAGGCGGAGCCGTACGACGCGCAGGACCGAGTCGGCGGGGGAGACCTGCAGTCGGTGCGCCAGCCGGGCGGTGGCCGGGGCCGACTCGAATTCCAGGATGCGGCTGAGCCAGTTTCCCTCGGCGGCGGGGGCGTGGAAGGAGTCGTCGCCGGCCGCGAGGGGCTGGGTGACCTTCCGGCGGCCGGTGAACGTCCCCCGCCCGTGCTCCCGCACGAGCATGCCCTGCCGTACGAGCCCGTCGATCGCCGCGCGGAGGGTCGGGCGGGAGACGCCGAGCTCCCGGGACAGGTCGCGTTCGGAGGGGATGGCGGTGCCGGGCTCCTTGTCGGCGATCAGGTCGAGCAGGACGTCTCTGACCCGGTCGCGCTTGAGGCCCGCTGGAAGTCTCTGCACGTCCCAGACCTTACCAGTAGTTGACCAATCCCCCCATCGTCGTGCCTGGGAATATCCCGAAATTTCGCCTCTTGACAGCCTGATTGGTTAAGACCACTCTCCTCTCAACGGTTTACCAATAATTGACCAGTGGGAGGACCGATGAGATACCGCCTCCTCGCCGTGGCGGCCGCGACCAGCCTCGCGCTCGCCGGATGCGGCTCGGCGTCCGAGCCCGGGACATCCGGAAAGACCGGCGCGACCACGCTGACCGTGTGGTTCATGCGCGACAGCCTGTCGGACGCGATCGTGAAGAGGTTCACGGACGACTTCCAGCGGTCGCATCCGGGGATCACCCTGAACGTCCAGATCCAGGAGTGGGACGGCATCGGGCAGAAGGTCACCAGTGCGCTGGCCAGCAAGGACGCCCCCGACGTCATCGAGGTCGGCAACACCCAGGTCGCCGAGTACGCCGCCAGCGGCGGGGTCAGGGACCTCACCGGCGAGGTCGCCGACCTGGGCGGCTCCGACTGGCTGCCCGGCCTGGCCGAGCCGGGGAAGATCGACGGCAGGCAGTACGGCATCCCCTGGTACGCCGCCAACCGCGTCGTCGTCTACAACAAGGCCCTGTTCGCCAAGGCCGGCGTCGCCACCCCGCCGAAGACCCGCGACGAGTGGATCGACGTCACCACGAAACTGAACAAGGGCGGCGTGCAGGGCATCTACCTGCCGGGCCAGAACTGGTACACCCTCGCCGGGTTCGTCTGGGACGAGGGCGGCGACCTCGCCGTCAAGGAGGGCGACCGCTGGAAGGGCGTGCTCGACACGCCGCAGGCGCTCGCCGGCATGGCGTTCTACCGGCGCCTCCAGGCGCTCGGCAAGGGGCCCAGGGACTCCGACGAGGCCAGGCCGCCGCAGGCCGACGTGTTCGGCAAGGGCGACGTCGCGCAGATCATCTCCGCCCCCGGCGGCGCGGTCGCGATCGAGAAGGCCAACCCGGACCTCAAGGGCAAGCTGGGCTTCTTCCCGATCCCCGGCAAGACGGCCGACAAGCCGGGCGCCGTCTTCACCGGAGGGTCCGACCTGATCATCCCCGAGGCGTCCGCCCACCCCGACGAGGCGTACGAGGTGGTCAAGGCCCTGGCCGGGGAGAAGTTCCAGCTCGACATGGCCAAGGAGATGAGCTACGTCCCCAACCGGACCTCGTACGCCGGGGTCCTGAGCGGGAACGAGGCCACGGCGGCGATGGCGGCGGGGGCCGCGGTCGGGCACGCCACGCCCAACTCGCCCAACTGGGCGGCCGTGGAGGCCAGGAACGTCATCAAGGAGTACATGACCAAGGTGCTCACCGGCGGCGACGCGGCCACCGAGGCGAAGGCGGCCTCCGACGTGATCACCACGATCCTCAACACCAAGTCCTGACATGGCGCGCACCCTCGCCCGTACGGCGGCCCGTCCTGCCCTCAGGATCGAGGCGAGAACCCGCGGAAAGGGCACTCTCTGGCCTTACCTGCTGGTGGCCCCCGCCCTGGCCGCCTTCGCGTGCCTGCTCGTCTACCCGCTGGCCCGCAGCGTCGTGATCTCCTTCCAGCACTTCCGGCTGGGCGAGCTGATCAGGGGCGGAGCGGACTTCGCCGGGCTCGCCAACTACGCCGAAGCCCTCGGCGGGCCGGAGTTCTGGGCGGTCGTGCGGCGCACCTTCCTGTGGACCGCCGCCAACGTCGCACTGATCATGGTGATCTCCACGGCCGTCGCGCTGATGCTGCCGCACCTCGGGCGGCGGATGCGGCTGGCGGTCATGAGCGGGATGGTGCTCACCTGGGCCACGCCGGTGCTCGCCGCGACCACGATCTTCCAGTGGCTTTTCCAGTCGCGCCTGGGGGTGGTCAACTGGCTGCTGGTCCACCTCGGCTTCGAGTCCTTCCGCGACTACACGTGGTTCGCCGACGGTGGGGCGACGTTCGCGATCCTGGTCGCGCTGGTCGTCTGGCAGTCGGTGCCGTTCGCCGCGCTCACCCTCTACGCGGGCCTCACGACCATCCCCGGCGAGCTGTACGAGGCGGCCAGGATCGACGGGGCAGGGCCCTGGCAGGTCTTCGGCCGGGTCACGTTCCCCATCCTGCGCCCGTTGTTCGGCCTGATCACGTCGCTGGAGATCATCTGGGTCTTCACCTGCTTCGCGCAGATCTGGGCGATCAGCAAGGGCGGCCCCGGCGGCGCCACCGCCACGCTGCCGGTCTACGCGTTCCAGATCGCGCAGTCGCTGCACCGGTACGACCTGGGGTCGGCCGTCTCCACGCTCACCGTGCTGATGCTGCTCGCGGTGCTGGTCGTCCACCTGCGCCGCATGTTCAGAGAGGAGGGAGCGTGAAGCGGGCCACGCTGAATCTGGCCGCGATATGCGTGCTGGCGGTGTCGGTGTTCCCCGTCTACTGGATGGTGATCACCGCGTTCAAGCCGACGGTGGACATCCTCACCGAGACCCCGGCGTTCTGGCCCGCCCGGCCGACCCTCGACCACTTCGCCACGGCCGTACGGGCCGCCGGGTTCTGGACGTTCTGGCGCAACAGCCTCGCCGTCACCGTCAGCGCGGTGCTGCTCGCGCTGGTCGTGGCGCTGCCGGCCGCCTTCGCCGTGGCCCGGCTGCGCTGGCCGGGCCGGCGCGGGTTCGTCCTGATGGTCTTCGTCGCCCAGACCGCCCCCTGGTCGGCGCTGCTCGTGCCGGTCTACATCATCGCCCGCGACGCGGACATGCTCGACCGGCTGCCGACGCTGACGCTCGTGTACTTCGTCACGACCCTGCCGTTCACGATCGTGACGTTGCGCGGCTTCATCGCGGCGGTTCCGCCGGAGCTGGAGGAGGCCGCGCTGATGGACGGGTGCGGCCGGGCCGAGGCGTTCCGCCGGGTGGTGCTGCCGCTGCTCGCGCCGGGCCTGATGTCCACCTCGCTGTTCGGCTTCATCACGGCCTGGAACGAGTTCGCCTTCGCCAACGCCCTCATGATCAAGGACCAGGGCGACCGTACGCTGCCGATCTGGCTGTCCGGGTTCAGCAACGTCTTCGGCACCGACTGGGGCGCCACCATGGCCGCCGCCACGCTGTTCATGCTTCCCGTCCTGCTCGTCTTCCTCGTGCTCCAGCGCCGCGTGTCCTCCGGGATGATCGCGGGCGCGGTGAAGGGATGACCCAGATGATGATTCCGCGGCCCCGCGAGGTGGCCGTGCTCGGGGGAACCGTCACGCTCCACGACGGCCTCGTACGGCACGCGCCCGACGATCCCCGGCTGGGCGAGGAGGGGTATCGGATCGACGTCACCCCCGACGGCGCAGAACTCGCCGCCGGGGGACCCGCCGGGCGCTTCTACGGCCTGCGCACCCTGGCAGCGCTTGGCCGCGAGGCGCCGCTGTGCCGGATCACCGACCGGCCCGCGCACTCCTGGCGCGGGGTCATGCTCGACGTCGCCCGGCACTTCATGCCGAAGGACTTCGTGCTGCGGCTGATCGACCTGCTCGCGGTGCACCGGCTCAACCGGCTGCACCTGCACCTGACCGACGACCAGGGCTGGCGGCTGCAGATCAAGCGTTATCCCCGGCTCACCGAGGTCAGCGGGGAGCACTACACCCAGGAGGACATCCGGGAGATCGTGTCCTACGCCGCCGACCGGTTCGTCACGATCGTGCCCGAGATCGAGATGCCGGGACACGCCCAGGCGGCCGTCGCCGCCTATCCCTGGCTCGGCAACCACCCGTCGCGTCACCTGCCGGTCTGGGACTCGTGGGGGATCAGCCCGCACGTGTTCAACCTGGAGGAGGCGACCATCGGCTTCTGCCGGGACGTGCTCGACGAGGTCATGGACCTGTTCCCCGGCGAGTACGTCCACCTCGGCGGCGACGAGTGCCCGGCGGACGAGTGGGAGCGCAGCGAGGCGGCGCTGCGGCGGGTCGCCGAGCTCGACCTGCCGGGCCCGCACGCGGCGCGGGCGTGGTTCACCGCCACCGTCGGCGCGTACGTGACCTCCCGGGGCCGGCGTCCGATCCACTGGTACGACAAACCCGGTGGGCCGCCCGGCGTGACGGCGATGACCTGGCTCGACCACGAGAGCGGCCCGCGGGCGGCACTCGAAGGGCTCGACGTCGTGCTGACCCCGCACACCAGCACCTACTTCGACTATCCGGCCGACGCGCCGGGGCCGCACGGCCGGGTGCTCTCCCTCGCCGACGTCTACGCGTTCACGCCGCCCCCGGCCCCCGAGGGCGCCACCGGCCGGATCCTCGGCGTGCAGTGCCAGCTCTGGACCGAGTACATGCCCACGCCCGGGCACGTCGAGGCGATGGCCTTCCCCCGGCTGTGCGCCTTCGCCGAGGTGGCCTGGGGCACGGCGGGGGACTACCCGGGCTTCCTCCGCAGGCTCACCCCCCACCTGGAGTCCCTGGGCGTCCGGCCGGGGCCGGTCATCCCCTGACTCCGCAACCCACCCGAAAGGGTCCACCCCCCACGAAAGGAAGACTGCGGTGTCACGAAAGCTCTTATGGGGCGGTCTCGCGGCCGTCCTGCTGGCCGCGCTCGCGGTGGCCCTGCCCGCGCAGGCGGCCCAGTCGCTGCGCCTGCGCTACAAGACCAGTGCCACCGGCGCCACCGCCGACCAGGCGGAGCCGTGGTTCGACCTGGTCAACAGCGGGACCACGGCGGTGCCGCTGAACACTGTGAAGATCCGCTACTACTTCACCGCCGACTCGCCGGCGCAGCAGTACCGCTTCGCCTGCTCGTGGGCGGTCGTCTCCTGCTCGACCGTCACCGGGACCTTCCAGACGATCTCCGGGACTTCTGCGGCCGACCGCTACCTGGAGGTCGGCTTCACCTCAGGCAGCCTGGCGGCCGGCGCCTCGACCGGCGACCTGCAGCTGCGCTTCTACCGGTCCGACTGGCAGACGATCCGGCAGAGCGACGACTACTCCTTCGGCCCCACCAGGACGACGTACGGCGACTGGGACAAGGTCACGGTCCACCAGGGCGGCACGCTGGTGTGGGGCACCCCGCCGGCCGGCGTGACCGAGCCCTCGCCGTCCCCGTCGCCTTCCACCTCGCCTTCGCCCGGTGGCCCCGGTGGCGGCAGCGGGGTCGTCTTCGACGACTTCGCGTACGCCTCCTCGTCGGACCCCCAGATCACCGCGCACAACTGGACCGTGCGGACCAACAGCGGCGGCCCCGGCGTCCCCGGGGCGAGCTGGCCGGCGTCGAACGTCAGCTTCCCCGTCGTCAGCGGGAGCAACAAGGCCCTGCAGCTGCGGGCGGCCACCGACGGCACCGCCGGGGGCACCTCGCAGGCCGAGTTCCTGCACCAGCGCAAGTTCTTCGAGGGCACGTACGCCGCGCGGGTGAAGTTCGCCGACGCCCCCGACAGCGGTCCGGACGGCGACAACATCGTGGAGACGTTCTTCACCATCACGCCCCTGGCGTACGACCTCGATCCGGACTACAGCGAGCAGGACTTCGAATACCTGCCGAACGGCGGCTGGGGCGCGCAGGGCCCGATCATGTACACGACCACCTGGGAGACCTACCGCAACGAGCCCTGGCTCGCGGTCAACACGCACACCGAGCAGACGGCGAGCTACGCCGGCTGGCACGACCTCGTGCTGCAGGTCTCGGGAGGCACGGTCCGTTACTACATCGACGGCACGCTGTTCGCCGAGCACGGCGGCGACTACTACCCCGAGACGCCGCAGTCGGTGAACTTCAACCTCTGGTTCATCAGCGGCGGGTTGCTGGGCAGCGCCACACCGCGTGCCTACACCCAGCAGGTCGACTGGTTCTACTTCAGCAAGAACGAGGTCGTGGCTCCCGCCGAGATCACCTCCAGGGTGAACGCCTTCCGGGGCGCCGGCACGACGTGGAAGGACACCGTGCCGATGCCGTAGCCGATCCTCCCTGGCCCCGGCGCCGGCCGGGACCAGGGAGGCCGGTCAATCGAGGAGATCGGGGTCGGAGGCGAGGATCTGGTCCAGCAGGGGCTGGAAGTTGACCCAGCCGACGAAGTCGTTGCCGATCTGACCATGGGTGAGCTTGGCGTTCTCGTGCGAGATGGGCACCGTCGGCCCGGCGGCCTTGGCCACGAGCTGCGCCTGGCAACTGCGCTCCATCGTGATGAACCACCAGGCCGCCGCCTCCACGCTGTCGCCCACGGTCAGCAGCCCGTGGTTGCGCAGGATCACCGCCTTATGCGAGCCCAGCGCCTGCGCGATGCGGCGGCCCTCCTCGGTCTCCACGACCACCCCGGTGTAGTCGTCGAACAGGCCGTGGTCCTCGTAGAACGCGCACGCGTCCTGCGTCAGCGGCTCGAGCAGCGTGCCGAGCGCCGACAGGGCCTTGCCGTACACGGAGTGGGAGTGGGCGGCGGCGACAACGTCGGGCCTGGCCTGGTGGACCATCGAGTGGATGGCGAACGCCGCCTGGTTCACGTGGTAGCGGCCTTCCACCACCTGGCCCTCGTGGTTGACCAGGATCAGGTCGCTGACCTTGATCTGCTTGAACGACATGCCGAACGGGTTCACCCAGAAGTGATCGGTGTGCTCCGGGTCCCGGGCAGTGATGTGGCCGGCCACGCCCTCCTCGAAGCCGAACCTCCCGAACAGGCGCAGCGCCGCCGCGAGCCGCTCCTTGCGGTGGCGTCGCTCCTCCTCCACGGTGCCGAACGTCGGCGGCAGCCGGAAGGCGAGCTGGTCGGCGGGCACGGGCTGCAGGTCGGACAGGCTCATCGCGGCTCCCAAGGCTCGTCATGCGTACCCGTCCAGCCTGTCTCCGGCGCCCGTCTCCTGTCCATGCCGAAACCGAACCTTCTTCGGTCTCGTGGGCGCTTCGGTCCTGTCCAACCGGGCAGTGGAGACCGACCGTATCCGCGTAGGGTGCATGCAGCGTAAGAGACGGGAGGTACCGATGCGGCTGGAGGCGGTCTTCTTCGACGTCGGAGAGACCCTGGTGGACGAAACCCGCGAGTACGGCACCTGGGCCGACTGGCTGGGCGTCCCGCGGCACACCTTCTCCGCCGTGTTCGGCGCCGTGATCGCACGCGGCGGCGACTACCGGGACACCTTCCAGCACTTCCGGCCCGGTTTCGACCTGCACAGGGAGCGGGAGCGCCGGGCCAGGGAAGGCCAGGCAGAGACGTTCGGCGAGGAGAACCTCTACCCCGACGCCCGGCCCTGCCTGGCCGAGCTGCGGGAGATGGGGCTGCGCGTCGGCCTCGCCGGCAACCAGACCGCCCGCGCCGAGGGCATCCTTCGCGCCCTGAACCTGCCGGTGGACGTGATCGGCACCTCCGACGGCTGGGGCGTGGAGAAGCCGGACGCGTCCTTCTTCACCCGGGTGGTGGCGGAGGCCGGCTGCCCTGCGGAGTCCGTCCTCTACGTGGGCGACCGCCTCGACAACGACATCCGGCCCGCCCAGAAGGCCGGGCTGCGCACCGCCCTCGTACGGCGGGGTCCGTGGGGGCACATCCTCAGCGACGAGGCGGCGGCCCGGGCGTGCCTGTTCCACGTCGACTCACTGGCCGAGTTGCCCGCCCTGATCCGCAAGCACAAC
The DNA here is from genome assembly GCF_040644635.1 of Microbispora sp. NPDC046933. Taxonomy (NCBI): domain Bacteria; kingdom Bacillati; phylum Actinomycetota; class Actinomycetes; order Streptosporangiales; family Streptosporangiaceae; genus Microbispora; species Microbispora sp. NPDC046933. Next base: position 178,766 of record NZ_JBEYWW010000009.1, read on the forward strand.
GGCGACTGATCGCTCAACCGGCCTCGGTGAGGTCGGTCGAGGCGGCCAGTTCCGCCGCCACGTCGAGCAGGTTCCGTACGGCCTGCCGGTCGCGCGCGGGATGCCAGGCCATGACGGTCTTGGCCTGTTCACCGGCGAGCGGCACGAACACGACCCCGGTGCGCCGCAAACTGTGTGCCGACCGGGCGAGCCGGGTCACGCCGACGCCGGCGGCGACCAGGCCGAGCAGGCTCGGCACGCCGTCGGCCCGCTGCACCACTCGCGGTTCGAAGCCCGCCGCGCGGAAGTCCTCGTCGTACTTGCGGTGCCACGGCTCCCACGAGCCGCGTGGGGTGAGCACCCACGGTTCGCCGGCCAGATCGGCGAGCCGCAGCGCGGCCCGCCCGGCGAGCGGGTGGCCCACCGGCAGGACCGCGCAGACCGGCTCGGCGACCAATGTCGCGGTCGCCAGGTCGTCGACCAGCGGCGGCCGGGTGAACGCCGCGTCGTACCGGTCCTCGCGCAGGCCCGCCACCAGGTCGGCGATGCCGACGGCCTCGGCGAGCAGTTCGACGTCCGGATACCGCTCCCGGAACGCGCGGACGACCGGCGGCATCATGTAGTTCGCGGTGGAGACGAGGAAGGCCACCCGAAGCCGGCCGATCTCACCGCGCACCGCCTTGCGGGCGGTCTCCAGGGCCGCGTCCGCGCGGGTCAGGACGGCCCGCGCCTCGGGCAGGAACACGCGGCCGACCTCGCTCAGGCGCGTGCCCCGGGTGTCGCGGTCGAACAGCCGTGCGCCGAGGGCGTGTTCGAGCGCCACGATCTGCTGCGACAGCGACTGCTGGGCGATGTGCAGCTCCCGGGCGGCGACGGTGAAGCTCAGATGCTCGGCCACGGCGACGAAATACCGCAGATGACGCAGCTCGGGGGTCACAGGCTCTGACTGTAACCGCTGCAGGGAACGTGTGTTGGCCGCGGGGGACCGGCACGGGGGAGAGTGGTCGCACTGATCACGAAGACGAGGAGTGGGACCATGACCGGACGGGTGTGGTTGATCACCGGATGCTCGGCGGGCTTCGGCCGGGAGCTGGCCGAGGCCGCTCTGGCCGCGGGAGACCGGGTGATGGCGACGGCGCGACGCCCCGAGACGCTGGCGGACCTGGTGGAGACGGGCGGCGACCGCGTGCGCGCCGCGCGGCTGGACGTCACCGACGCCGCGTCGATCGACGCGGCGGTGGCCGAGACCGTGTCGGCCTTCGGCCGGATCGACATCGTTGTGAACAACGCCGGCCACGGGTCGGTGGGAGCCGTCGAAGAGCTCGACATGGCCGACCTGCGCGCGCTGATGGAGGTCATGTTCTTCGGAGCGGTGGCCGTGACCAAGGCGGTCCTGCCGCACCTGCGCCGGCAGCGGAGCGGGACGATCGTCCAGATGAGCTCGGTGGGTGGACAGCTCAGCATGCCGGGGTTCGGTGCCTACTGCGCCGCCAAGTTCGCCCTTGAGGGACTGTCGGAAGCGCTCGCCGCCGAGGTCGCGCCCTTCGGCGTACGGGTGCTGATCGTGGAGCCGGGCGCGTTCCGCACCGAGTTCGGCGGCCACCGCATGCACCGCTCGGAGCCGATCGACGCCTACCAGGTGTCGACGGGCGCGACCCGGGCGTCGGTGGACGACATGGACGGCACCCAGCCGGGGGACCCGGCCAAGGCCGCGCAGGCGATCCTCCAGGTCCTCGACCACGACGAGCCTCCGCTGCGCCTCGCCCTGGGCGACGACGCGGTCGACGGCATCCGGGCCCACCACGAAATGCTCCGCGCGGACCTGGACGGCTGGGAGAAACTCAGCCGGGCGATGAGCGTTTAGAGTTGCCGGGGTGACGGCTGATCATGACATTGACCTCGTGCCGCTGCTCGGCCGGGCATGGGGGACGGCGAGTCACCGGGACGCGCTGGCCGACCTCGTCGGGCTCGGCTGGACGCCCCTCGGCGCGGGCGACTGGGCGATCGGGCTGCGCTCGCCGGGCGGTATGCTCGCGGCGCGGGTCTGCCCCTTCGATCCGGCGTACCCCGCCTTCCTGGAGCTGTGCCGCCGCTGCCCCGGCAACCCGTACCTGCCGCGGGTGGCGCTCACGGAGGCGCTCGACGGCGGCGGCTCGCTCACGGTGCTGGAGTTCCTGGCTCCGGCCGAGCAGGCCGAGGCGGCGCAGGTCGCCCGGCGGTGGCGCGAGGGGGCGGGCGACGAGGCGTTCGCCCGCGAGAGCTCCCCAGCCGAGATCGAGGCGCTTCGCGCGGCGTGGCGAGCGGGGGCCGCGGTCACATCGTGAGCTCGGGGTGGCTCGAACGGCCGAGGTCGGTCAGCCGTTCGTCCAGCGCCCGCGTCTGCGCCGCGGACGGCAGCACCTTCAGCACGCCGCGTACACGGTCGTGCCCGATCACATACCACTGGTCCTCGAGCGCCTCGACCGCCTGCCTGAGGTGCTCGGTGGCCTGGTCGCCGTCTGTGGGGGCGTGGGCGGCGGCGAGGTCGGCGAGCAGCACCGAGCGCTGCTTGCCGCCGTTCGGGCCCAGGTCGTCGAGCGCCTTGCGTAGCCGGCGGACCGCCTCCTCGTGGTTGCCGGCCGTCAGCGCGCTGTAGCCTGCGAAGCCGTCGAGTCTGGCCCGCTCGAAGAAGTCCAGCCAGGGCGGGTCGTCGCCGCCCGCGTCCACCATGTGGTCGGCGCGGTCGATGTGGCGCATGCACTCTTTCGGCTCGCCGCAGCGCGCCGAGATCTCCGACGCCACGCAGTGCAGCCACGCCCTGGTCAGCGGGCCGACGCCGTGCCAGGCGTGCGCGAACGCCGCGTCCAGCAGGCCCAGGGCATCCGTACGGTTGCCCTCGAACCCCGGCACGAACGCCGCGTGGGCGAGCACGGCGGCGGCGAGCGGATGGTCCCCGCACTCCCGGGTCGCCGACAGGGCCATCCGGTAGAGCCGAGCCGCGGTGGGGCCGTCGTTCAGGTCGAAGAAGGCGACCCTTCCCGACAGCAGAGCCGAGCGCGCGGCCGCCTCGGCCAGCGTCTGCCGGACCGCTCCCTCCGGCGCCGCCCGCAGCAGGCTCATGCCGAGCCGCGTGTGCGCGACCGACGCCTGGAAGATGTCGTCCGGCGGCGAGGTCCAATAGAGGGCGGCCTGCTTGTCGACGACCCGGGCGAACGCCTCGGCCGACTCGGCGTCGACCCCGCGCCCGCGTTCCACGGCCGCGGGAAGACGCTCGCCGTCCTCACCGAGGAGCGGTGCGAGCACGCCCGCGCCGAGGAGCCCCCGCAGGAACGTGGAGCGGTCGATGCCTTCTGCGACGATCATGCTCAGCAGCCTCCGTATCTCGTCCACCACCTCCGTCACCGGCCGCATGGCCATCTCGTCGGGGGTGAGCAGTCCCAGCTCGCTCGCGGGCTTGTCGAAAATCGTCACGAGATGCTTGCGGTAGCGCGGATCCGGCCACCGCTCGCCGGTCTCCCACCGCCGCACCGTGTTGGCCGTCAGGCCGGTGTCCTTCTCGTCGCACGACCTCATGGACGTCCGGATGCGCTCGCACAGCTCCTCGTAGGACCACCCGCGCTGCAGGCGTTCCCACGCGAGCCGGCGGTTCGGCGGATGGCGGTGGTTGGCCGGCATGTCGCACCCCTCCTCGCGCTGACCGCTCCTCGTACTGACCGCTTCTCGCACGACTACAAGCACACTGTGTCAGCGTGACACGCTGACACTACGGGAGATTCTGTGTTCGCGTGGCTACTGGCTGTGATTGGACGTCCTCTGGCTGATACTCCAACCGCTTCAAAAGCGTTTAGCTTGGCCCACTTCCGCGAGCAGCCGTTGGAGATGGGTGACATGACCACGTTGGAGGACATCGCACGGGTCCATACCGGCTGGATCATCTGGCGTTCGGACGTCGGCCGGTGGTGGGCGACCAGGCGCGGGTCGGTGGACCTCGACGCGATCCGTATGGGATGCGCGATGACGCTCGACGCCGACGATCCCGAGGCCCTCGCCGCCGCTCTGGCCGCCCAGGCCGAGCTGACCGCCGAGTTCGCCGCCGACCCCGCCGCCGCCGGGTGACCGCGGGCCGCGGCGCGGTCAGCGACCGTGCCGGAGGCGGTCCCTGATGTAGTCGACGACGTGGACCGCGCAGGCGCCGTTGTGGGCGCCTGCGCGATCGGTGACGGTGAACTCGGCCGGCGACGGACAGGACGACCCGCCCCAACCGCACCGGCGTTCGTGGCCCTTCGTGCTCGGCCGGTAGTCGTCCGCCTCCCAGAACTTGATCTGCAACAGGTCCATCCGCCCATGCCCTCCGCTGCTCAGACGAGGAGATCGGGCCGAAGGACCTCCGCCCAGAGGATGCGCTCGATCTCCTTCTCGTCCGCATTGTGTCCCGTCTGCCGCCGCAGCTCCTTCCGTACGGCGTGAGTGGGCCTTCGTGGAAGGGCTTCCCGCCTGAGGTGCGTCTCGCTATAGTGCGGATTGCAATACGGCAATGAGGGAGTGATGGCGCGAGGACGGGCGGACAGGGACCTGGTCGGGCTGACGGTGCTCGCCCTGCTGTCCGTACGGCCCGCCCACCCCTACGAGCTGCACCGGTTCGTCATCGACACGCACAAGGACTACATCAGCGGCCTGCCGCGCAGCCTCTACCACGCGGTCGACCGGCTGGCCCGCGAGGAGCTCATCGCCCCCGTGGAAACCAGCAGGGAGGGCCGCCGGCCGGAGCGTACGGTCTACCGGGTGACCGAGGAGGGACGGGCCGAGCTGAGCACCAGGCTCCGCCGCCTGCTGGAACAGCCGGACGGCGACACCAAGGTCTTCCTGGCCGCGGTGTCGCTGATGGGATGCCTTCCTGTTCCCGAGGTGGAGCGGGCGCTGAGCACCCGTGCCGCCACGCTGGAGGGCGCGATCGTCTCCGCCGACGCGCACATCGCGGCGCTCACCGGGTCAGGACTGCCGCGCGTGCTGGTTCTCGAAGTGGAGTACGACCGGGCGATGAAGGCCGCCGAGCTGGAGTGGGTCCGCGCGACCCTCGCCGAGATCCGGTCCGGCCAGGTCTCCTGGAGCGCCGATTCGAACACCGGACAGCTCGACCCGCAGTGACGCGCCGGCCGGATGCGCCAACATCCGGCCGGCGCCGGACCCGACCACCGCGAAGCGGCCGATCAGGACTCGCACCCCAGAGGATAGGCGGCTTCGCGGTCATCCGAGAGGAGCCGCACACCATGTCCGACGACATCCACCGCCTGCTCGACGCGCTGACCGCGGCCTGGAACGACGCGGACGCCGCCGCCTTCGCGGGGCTGTTCACGGAGGACGCCGACTACGTGACGTACTTCGGCCTCCGCATGGAGGGCCGCCGGGCCATCGAGGACAGCCATCGGGCGCTGTTCGAGGGCCCGCTGAAGGGGTCCCGGCTGGGCGGGCCCGCCGCCGCGCCGCCGCTGCGGAAGATCCGCCTCCTGAGCCCGGACGTGGCGCTGGTCGTGACCACCGGGGGCTCGGCCCTGCGGGACGGCACGGCCGACCCGGGCCGCGACTCGATCATGACGTTCACCGCGGTCAGGGAGGACGACGGCTGGCGCTTCGCGTCGTTCCAGAACACGCGGGTCGGCACGCCGTGACGTCCGCCGGAACCCTCCTGTGCGAGGTGCGCGGCGTCGTCGAGGCGCCGGTCGAGCGCGTGACCGGCCTGCTGCTGCGCGTACGGCCGGGGCCGGTGGGGCGTGACAATTGCTTCCCGCTGGCGGAGCACGGCGGGACGCTCACGGGCGGGCCGGACCGGTTCGTGCTCGCCGCGCCCGGTCACGCGATGACGGTCGAGGTGGGCCCGGACCTGCTGGCCGCGCAGGGGGGCTGGTGGTATCGGGGCGAGTATCGCCTCGCGCCCGATCCGGCCGGCACGCTGCTGGTCCACCAGGTCCGCAACGTGGCCGAGCGCCTGCGCTGGGGAGTGCCCCTGGCCAACGGGTTCTTCCGGCAGCTCGGGCCGCGGACGCGCGACGGCTTCGCCGTACTGCTCGGCCGGGTGGGCGCTGAACTGGGCTGCCAGGCCCGCCTGCTGGACGGCCGCTGAAAGAGATCCCCGGACCGGCTCCGCGGGGGCCGGTCCGGAGGACGAGGGCGTCAGCCCTTCTCCGCGCCCTCGTTCGCGCCGCGTACGAAGTAGCGCTGGAACACCACGAAGATGACCGCCACCGGGATCGTGGCGAGCACGGCGGCACCCAGCTTGAGCGGATACTGCGTGCCCTTGCCGAGCGAGCCGCTCACCAGGTCGGCGATCCCTCGCGGCAGCGTGAACAGTTCCGGACTCTGCACCGCCACGAGCGTGTGTGCGAACTCGTTCCAGCTGCCCTGGAAGGAGATGATCGTGAGGGTGATCAGGGCCGGCCGCGCCATCGGCAGCACCACCGACCAGAAGGTCCGCCACACCCCCGCGCCGTCGATGCGTGCGGCCTCCTCCACGCTCACCGGGACCGATTCGAAGAACTGCTTCATGATGAAGACGCCCGCGGCGTCCACGATCAGGGGCAGGATCAGGGCCGTGTAGCTGTCGTACAGGCCGAACTGGTTGAGCACCAGGAACTTCGGCACGAACAGCACCACGGGCGGCACGGCCATGACCCCGATGACCGCGGAGAACAGCGCCTTGCGGCCCCGGAAGCGGATCCGGGCCAGCGCGTATCCGGCCATCGAGCACAGCAGCACCCGCCCGGCGGTGACCAGGATCGTCACCAGCACCGAGTTGCCCAGCCAGAGCGGCAGGTCGGTGTTGACGAAGACCTTCTCGTAGCCGCTGGTCGTGAAGGGGTGGGGGATGGGCGACAGCGCGTTCGCGGCGGCGTCCGGCTCGGTCTTGAACGAGTTCGCGACCTGGATCACGAACGGGTAGAGGAAGACCAGCGCGAAGAAGACCAGCACGAAGTAGCCCGCGAAGGTGGAGGCGAGCGAGCGGGGGTCCCGGCGTTTCACGGTCACGACCTCCTCGTACGGCGGGCGGGGTCGCGGTCGCGCATGATCCACCGCTGGACCAGCGCGAGCACGACGATGATGGCGAACAACACGAACGAGATGGCCGTCCCCGAGCCGTACTCGAAGCTGCGGAAGGCCGTCTGGTACGACAGGAAGGCCGGGGTGAGGGTGGTCTTGGCCGGGTTGCCCTGGCTCATCACGTAGACCTGGTCGAAGACCTGCCAGGTCGCGATGAGGCCGAGCGTCAGCACCAGGAACAGCGTGGGCTTCAGCAGCGGGAGCGTGATGTGCCGGAACCGCTGCCAGCGCCCGGCCCCGTCGAGCATGCCGGCCTCCTCCAGCGTCACCGGGATGTCCTGGAGCGCGGCCAGGAACATCAACATGAACGTTCCAGACGTCGTCCAGACGACCAGCATGATGATCGTGCACATCGCCACGCTGGGCCCGGACAGCCACTCCCACCACGACAGCCCGAACGGCCCGCCGTCCGTCAGCGCCGCCGGCGGATCGGCGGGGTCGACCAGGCCGAGCCCTCCGAGCAGCAGGTGGAGCACGCCCCGCGAGTCGGAGAACCACTGCGGGCCGTCGATCCCGAACAGCTTCAGCAGGCTGGTCACGGCGCCCGAGTTGGCGAAGATGAACAGGAACACGACGCTGATCGCCACCGAGCTGGTGACCGAGGGGAAGAAGAACGCGGCGCGGAAGAACGTCTTCCCCTTCAGCATCCTGCTGTTCACGATCAGGGCGAGGCCCAGCGCCAGCAGCGTCTGGGCCGGCACGACGATGGCGACGTAGTAGAAGTTGTTCCGCACGCTCGTCATGAAGTCCTGGCGGGCCAGGCCGTCCTCGGTGAACAGCCGGGTGTAGTTCTCCGTCCCGACGAACGGCACGCCCGGGCGGAACGGGCTGCCCTGGCCGTTCCAGTCGGTGAGGCTGACCCACATCGCCATCAGGATCGGCAGCAGCATGAACAGGCCCAGGATCACCACCACCGGCGCCACGAACAGCCAGCCCGCGATGTTCTCCCGCACGGCGGCGCTCAGCCGGGGGCCGGGCCGCGTGGCCCGTGCGGGTGCGGTGTCGGCCACGGTCACTCCTTCCGGTCGGCGTGGCCCCGGCCGTGACCGGCCGGGGCCCGCTCCGTCTCGCGTCAGCTCTCGCGTCAGCCGAGGGCGGCCTGGGTGTTCTTCTGCAGGCGCTCCAGCAGCGCCTTCGGGTCGCCGGAGGTGAGCTTCTGGATGCCGGTGTCGAAGTCGGCCAGGACGCTGTCCATCTTCGGCGCGTTGACCGGGCCCTGGGCGTAGTCGGCGCCGTTCACGAACGGGCCGTCGGCGGGGAACTCCTTGGTGTAGGCGTCCTTCGCCGACTGCCGCGAGGGCATGACGCCGAAGGCCTTGGCGAAGGCCATCTGCTGGTCGACGGTGGTCATCGCCTCGACGAAGTCGATCGCCTGCTGCTTGTACTTGCTCTTGGCGGAGATGCCCCAGCAGTTGGTGAACGACAGCGTGCCCTTGCCCTTGGGCCCGGCCGGAAGCTCGTGCACGCTGTACTTCACGTCGGGGAAGTCGGCCTTCAGGGCGCCCTTGATCCAGTTGCCTTCGATCGTCATCGCGGCCTTGCCCTTGCCGAACGCCTCACCGCCCCAGCCCGCGTCGAGCTGGCTGGGGAACTGGGCCAGCTTGTCCTTGAGCAGCGACTGGACGTACTCGAGGGCCTTGAGGTTCTCCGGGGTGTCCGCCGTCGCCTGCTTGCCGTCCGGGCTGGTGATCCAGCCGCCCGCCTCCACCAGGAACGCGCCGACCCGGTCGCGCGTGTCGCCGATCGCGAGCGGCGTGACGCCCTTGGCCTTGATCTTCTCGCTCACCGCCTTGAGCTGGTCCCAGGTGGTGGGCACGTCGCCCTCGCCCAGCCCGGCCTTGGCCCACAGGTCCTCGTTGATCACCAGGGCGAGGGTGGAGAAGTCCTTCGGCGCGCAGTAGAACTTGCCGTCGTAGGTGAACGTGGTGCGCAGGCTCGGGTAGAAGTCCGACGCCCCGGACAGCTTGTCGGCGTACGGCTCCAGCGCGCCCACGCTCGCGTAGTCGGCGAACCGGGAGGCGTCCACGTAGAACACGTCGGGCGGGTTGTCGCCCGCGAACGCCTGGCCGAGCTGCTGGGCGAGGTCCTGCGCCGGGGTCACGGTCGCTTTCGAGCCCGACTTCTGCGCCCAGGCCGCCGCGGCGTCCTTCACCGCGGTGGTCTCCGCGTCGCCCGAGGAGCCGATGAGGATCTGCAGGTCGGCGGCGCCGCTGCTCTGCTGGGCGGGAGCGGCCGCCTTGTCGTCGTCGAAGCCGCTGCCGCAGGCGGCCGAGGCAAGGAGGGCGGCGCAGGCGGCGCCGAGGGCCGCCGTCCGTACGGTTCTGTTCTTCATGAGATTTCCCGATCTTCGTTGAGGGGGAGGGGGCAGGTCACGCCGACTGGCGGACGACCAGCGAGGGTTCGAGCAGCACGTTCGCCGGTGGTTGACCGGGGTCCGTCTGGCCGTCGAGGAGTGTGGTGAGGAGAGCCACGCAGTGCGCGGCGGCCTGGGCCAGCGGCTGGCTCAGGCTGGTCAGGCCGACGGCCTTGGCCACCGGCGTGTCGTCGAAGCCGATCACCGCGACCGGTCGTTCCGCGGCGTCGCTGCCGGGCCGCCAGGCGAGGCCGGGGGAGCGGGCGGCGTGCAGCGCGCCGAGCGCGAGCGAGTCGCTGGCGCAGACGAGCGCGGTCACCCCGAGATCCGACCGCAGCAGGTCGTGGGCCGCCTTCTCGCCGTCGGCCACGCCGTCGCTGGTGGCCCGGCTCAGCCCGGCGGGGTCCACGCCCGCCGCGGTGAGCGTGCGCGCCCAGCCCTCGCGGCGGTCGTCGCCGACCCCCGAGCCGGACGGCCAGCCGAGGAAGCCGATCACGCGGTGGCCCGCGTCGAGCAGGTGGCGGGTGGCCGCGGCCGTGCCGGCCGCGCCGTCCACGTCCACCCAGGCATGGGAGGCGCCCGCGGAGTCCGCGCTCCAGGGGCGTCCGAAGGTGACGAACGGCACCTCGCGGTCCAGCAGCCAGGCCGTACGCAGGTCGCCGTGGTGGGTGCTGGTCAGCACGAACGCGTCCGGCTCGTACGCGCCGAGCAGGTCCTCGAACGTGTCGACCTCGGCCTGGTCGTCCTCGGCCGTGTAGAGCAGCACCCGGTAGCCGGACCGCGCCGCCGACTCGGTCAGGCCGTGCAGGAAGCGGTCGAGCACCGAGCCGTTGATGCCGTCCCGGTCGGGCTCGATCCGGATGGCGATCAGCCGGGACCGGCCGGTGCGCATCTGGCGTGCCGCCTGGTTGACCCGGTAGCCCAGCTCCTCCACCGCCCGCAGCACCCGCTGCCTGGTCTCTTCACGGACGACGTCCGGGCTGTTCAGGGCGTTCGAGACCGTCTGGCGTGAGACGCCGGCGAGCCGGGCCACATCGGCGATCGTCACCTTTTCGGTCATGTCCTGCCCTTCTGGGGGTTTGAACGTTCAAGGCGGAGTAAGGCATGATTAGATCGATCAAAATAAACTGAGTGTTTCGCAATGTGCACCCCCGGCGACCACATGTCAAGGTCAAAGCCGGCGATTCGATCCAGGAGGGCCCATCGGTGCTCGTCGGAGCCACGCCCGGCCCGGGTGGCGAGTTCGCCACCGGGACGGCGTACCGCCTGCAACCGCCACTGCACGAGCTGGTCAGCACTGTCATGGCGCCGACCGGGGCGCTGAGCGGCGCTGACGGCCAGATCCGCCCCTTCGGCGTCCAGGGGCTTTTCCACGCCGATCACCGGGCGCTGTCGCAGGCGACGCTGCTCGTCGACGGCCGCGAACCCGAGGCCATCGGCCACGTCCACGAGGAGGCGGGGCGCACCCGGTTCGTCTCGCTCGCCCGCTGGCTCGGGGACCCCCATCCCGACCCCACCGTGCGGCTCGAACGCGTCCGCGAGGTCGGCGCGTACGGCATGAGCGAGCGCGTGGAGATCACCTCCACCGCCTCGGTGGCCGTGACGGCCTCGGTCACCGTCGAGCTGGGCTGCGACTTCGCGCCGATCGAGGTGGTCAAGTCGGGCGGCGACACCACGCCGGCCGAGCCCGACGGCCCCGATCCGGGTCCCGGCGGCCTCTCGTGGGAGAACGGCGGCATCCGGGTCACGGCCGTGGGCGAGGACGCCCGCGCGGAGACCGGCGGCGGCGCCCGGTTGCGCTGGGAGCTGAGCCTGCCGCCGGGCGGGTCGGCGACGCTGCGCTGGGAGGTCGTCGTGGACGATCCCGCCGCCGTCGTCGTCGCGCCGGCCGGGGCGCTGGAGTGGAGCAGGCCCGAGGTCACCGCCGCCGACCGGCGGCTGACCCGGCTGCTGAACCAGTCGCTGGAAGACCTGCGGTCGCTGCGGCTGGCGGAGACCGGCGCCCCCGAGGACACCTTCCTCGGCGCCGGCGTGCCGTGGTTCCTCACGCTCTTCGGGCGCGACAGCCTGTGGGCCGCCCGGATGCTGCTGCCGCTCGGCACCGACCTCGCCGCCGGCACGCTGCGGGTGCTCGCGCGCCGGCAGGGCACGCGGGTGGATCCGGCCTCCGGCGAGGCGCCCGGGAAGATCATGCACGAGCTGCGGCGGCACGAGTTCACCGTCGAGGGCAACGGCCTGCGGCTGCCCGCGGCCTACTACGGCACGATCGACGCCACCCCGCTGTGGATCAGCCTCCTGCACGACGCCTGGCGGTGGGGGATGCCCGAGCGCGAGGTCGCGGCGCTGCTGCCGAACATGGAGGCCGCGCTCGGCTGGCTCGCCGACTTCGCCGACCCCGACGGCGACGGGTTCGTGGAGTACATCGACACCTCCGCCCGCGGCCTGGCCAACCAGGGCTGGAAGGACTCCGGCGACTCCATCCGGTTCCGCGACGGCGGCCAGGCCAAGCCGCCGATCGCGCTCGTCGAGGTGCAGGGCTACGCGTACGAGGCGGCCAGGAACGCGGCGTCCCTGCTGGAGGCGTTCGGCCGTCCCGGCGCCGCGCGGTGGAACGAGCACGCGGACGCGCTGTCCGAGCGGTTCCGCGCCCGGTTCTGGGTGGACGGCCCGCACGGGCGCTTCCCCGCGCTCGCGCTGGACGCCGACAAGCGGCCGGTGGACGCGCTCACCAGCAACATCGGCCACCTGCTCGGCACCGGCCTGCTGTCGGAGGAGGAGACGGCCCAGGTCGCGAAGCTGCTGGCCGCCCCGATGATGAGCGGCGGCTACGGGCTGCGCACGATGTCGTCCGGCGACGGCGGCTTCAGCCCGCTGTCCTACCACTGCGGCTCGATCTGGGCGCACGACACGGCCATCGTGCTCGCCGGGCTGGCCAGGGCCGGGTTCGCCGCGCAGGCGGCCGGGCTCGCCGAAGGGCTGCTGGCGGCGGGGGAGGCGTTCGGCTACCGGCTGCCCGAGCTGTACGCCGGGGACGGCGCCGGCCCGCGTCCCGGCCTCGGCAGGCCCATGCCCTACCCGGCGGCCTGCCGTCCCCAGGCGTGGTCGGCCGCCGCGGCGGTGACGATCGCGCACGCCGCGCTGGGCCTGTATCCCGACGTGCCGGCCGGGCGGGTGCTGCTGCGGCCCATGGCAGGGGCGCCTCTCGGGGCGTTGTCGGCCCGGGGGCTGCGGGTGGCGGGCGCGGAGATCGGCGTCGCCGTGGACGCGGCGGGTCACGCCACCGTCACCGGCCTGCCGCCGGGCCTCGCGCTCGACGTGTCCCCGCGCTGACCCTCGCGTCACGTACGGAGCCGTGCTCACGGGTCCGCTCCGCCTCGTGACCTCGCCGGGGGGGGGGGGGCGGGGGCGGGGGGCGGCGGG
>NZ_JBEYWW010000009.1:191598-274801 GCF_040644635.1 Microbispora sp. NPDC046933
GCGCCCCCCCCCCGCCGGCCCCCGCCCCGGGCCGCCCCCGCCCGGGCGGCGCGCCCGGCGCATCCCTCCCCTGTCAGAGCAGAAGACTGTGTTGACATCGTCGTTCCGTGAGGAGAGCATTGCTCTCGAAGCGGAGCGACGACCTGGCTCCGTTCGTCGTGTCCGACGATGGGAGTCGCCATGACCGCCGTCCTGTCCACCCGTGCCCGGCTGACCGGCCTGTCCTTTCTCGGGGCCGGGATCCTGTTCCTCCTCTATCCCGTGGTCCGGCCGTACTCCGACGAGACCTCGCTGTCCGGGGCCGCCGCGATGGCGTCACCGGCCTGGGTGGCGGCGCACCTGTTCGCGGTGGCCGGGTTCGTCCTGTTCGGGCTGGGGGTGCTCGGGCTCTACCTGGTGCTGGACCGGCCGCTCGCCCTGCGCGCCGCGGTGGTCACGTGGGTCGGCGCCGGGCTGACCCTGCCGTACTACGGCGCGGAGGTCTTCGGGCTGAACGTCATCGCCGCGAGGGCGGTGCGGGACGGCGACGCCTCACTGCTGGCGCTGGCCGACGAGTTCCGGTACGGCCCGGCGGCGGGCGCGATGTTCCTGGTCGGGCTCGCGCTGCTCGGGGCCGGCGCGGTGCTGGCCGCGATCGCCGCCGCGCGGTCGGGAGTGCTGCCTCGGTGGAGCGCCGCCCCGCTGGCCGCGGGGTTCGCGTTGTTCATCCCGCAGTTCTTCGGCACCCCCGCGGTCCGCGTCGCCCACGGCGCGCTGATCGCGCTCGGCGGCGTCTGGCTCGCCGTCGCCCTGTGGTCGTCGAGCCGGCGGTCGATCCGAGCATGATCGAATAACTGTTCTAATATGATGGCAGTATGACCGCTTTTCAGGCCTCACTGCTCGACTGGGGCGAGGATGTGCGCATCGGACCGCTCGGCTCGTCTGTTCGGCGCACTCACCTGGAGCGCGGCGCCTGGATCGACGTCCGGCCGCACTGGATCGAGGGGGCCGACGCGCTCTTCGAACGCCTGCTTGAGGCGGTGCCGTGGCACGCCGAGCGCAGGCACATGTACGACCGGGTCGTGGACGTGCCCCGCCTGCTGAAGTTCTACGACGAGGGCGAGGAGCTTCCCGACCCGGTGCTGGCCGAGGCGAGGGACGCGCTCAACGCCCACTACGAGGAGGAGCTCGGCGAGCCGTTCCGTACGGCGGGGATGTGCCTGTACCGCGACGGCAGGGACAGCGTCGCCTGGCACGGCGACACGATCGGGCGGGGGAGCACGCAGGACACGATGGTCGCGATCGTGTCGGTCGGCACCCCGCGCCCGCTGCTGCTGCGCCCCCGCGGCGGGGGCCCGGCGCTGCGGCACGACCTGGGCCACGGCGACCTGATCGTCATGGGCGGGAGTTGCCAGCGCACGTGGGAGCACGCGATCCCGAAGTCGGCCAAGGTGATCGGCGCCCGGATCAGCGTCCAGTTCCGCCCGAGAGGCGTGCGGTGAGCAGTTGAGCGCCCCGGGCCGAGGGCGGCGGGCGGGCCGTTGACATGTGCGGTTTCCTGGTAGTCGTTGAGTAAGGCCGCGGCAAAGGACCGGCCCAGTCGCGCGAGAAAGGCCACGGATGATCCCGCACCCCTACGTCCCCGCCCCCGCCCGATACGACGACATGCGGTACCGGCGCAGCGGAAGGAGCGGCGTGCTGCTTCCCGAGATCTCCCTCGGGCTGTGGCACAACTTCGGCGACGGCCACCCGTTCGACGTGCAGCGCGCCGTCCTGCGCCGGGCCTTCGACCTGGGCATCACCCACTTCGACCTCGCCAACAACTACGGCCCGCCGTACGGCTCGGCGGAGGAGAACTTCGGCCGCCACCTGCGCGCGGACTTCCTGCCCTACCGCGACGAGCTGTTCATCTCGACCAAGGCGGGCTACGACATGTGGCCCGGGCCGTACGGCGAGTGGGGATCGCGCAAGTATCTGCTGGCCAGCCTCGACCGGTCGCTGAGCCGGATGGGCCTCGACTACGTCGACGTCTTCTACTCCCACCGGCCCGACCCGGACACCCCGATCGAGGAGACGATGGGCGCCCTCGACACGGCGGTGCGCTCCGGCAAGGCGCTCTACGCGGGCATCTCGAACTACTCCGCCGAGCAGACCGAGCGGGCCGCCGCCGTGCTGCGCGAGCTGGGCACCCCGCTCCTGATCCACCAGCCGCGCTACTCGATGCTCGACCGCTGGGTGGAGGACGGCCTGCTGGACACGCTGGAGCGCGCCGGGGCGGGGTGCATCGCGTACTCGCCGCTGGCGCAGGGACTGCTCACCGGGCGCTACCTCGACGGCGAGGTGCCGGCCGGCTCGCGGATGGCGATCGGCCACTTCCTGAAGCGCGACCGGCTCACTCCCGAGCTGCTGGAGACCCTGCGCGGCCTGGGCAAGATCGCCCAGGAGCGCGGCCAGTCGCTCGCGCAGCTCGCGCTGGCGTGGATCCTGCGCGACCGGCGGGTCACGTCCGTGCTGGTCGGGGCGAGCTCGGTCGAGCAGCTCGAACAGAACGTCGCCGCCCTGGCCGCGCCGCCGCTCACCGCCGAGGAGCTGTCCGAGATCGAGAGCCTGCTGTAGGCCATGCGGACGCGATTCCGGGGCCGGCACGCGTGTGCCGCCCCGGCCGCCCGCGTCAGGAGAACGCGTCGACGCCGGTGAGCTCGCACGACAGGTCCCAGAGCCGGGACGCCTCCTCGGGGTCGATCGCCCACGGCTTGACCCCTCCGGTGTCCATGTCGCCGAGACGACAAGGTGGTGACCTATCGCAGGCACCTGCGTGAGGGGACCGCGGCAGGACTCTGGTCGCCGGCGCCGCCCCGATGATCCGGCGGCGTGAGCGGTGGCCGGTCAGTCGACCTCGGCGCTGCCGTTCACGCGGAGCTTGCGGCGGGCCCGCTCGTAGAAGGTCGTCGTCCCGAGCCGCACCACGCGGGCGGCGGCGCGCAGCGCGGTCACCGTGAGCCGGTCGCCGGGGCACAGATGGCCGCCGATGGTGCCGTCGACCTCCAGCGCGAGCTGCCCACTGCTCGGGAGCACGTCGAGCGTCACCTCCTCGTCCGCCGACAGGACCAGCGCCCGGTTGAACGCGGAGTGGGCGGCGGCCGGGACGACGAGAAAGCCCTCGACGGTGGGGGAGACGATCGGGCCCCCCGCCGAGAAGCTGTACGCGGTGGACCCGGTGGAGGTGGAGACGATCACGGCGTCGGCGGCGTACCGGACGAACGGCTCGCCGTAGACCGAGACGGAGACGGCCGCGAGCCCGTCGCCGGGGATGCGGACGAGGGCGATGTCGTTGAACGCGGTCACCATCCGGCCGTCGTGGCTGGTCGCCCGGACCGCCATGCGCGGCTCGACCGTGTATCTGTGCTCGTCGATGGCGGACAGCGCGGGCGCCAGCTCGTCCACGTCGATCTCGGCGAGGAAGCCGAGCCGCCCCAGGTTGACGCCGAGGACGGGGGTCGGCCGCCCGGCGATCAGGCGCATCGTGCGCAGCATCGTGCCGTCGCCGCCGAGGCTGACGAGCAGGTCGGACCGCCTGACCAGGGTCGGGGCGTCCACCGCGATCGCGCTGCAGTCGATGCGCCCGACCTCGTCGGGCAGCCCGAGCACCGTGCAGTCCCGCTTGCGCGCCCACTCGACGATCGTGTCGATCGCCTCCTTGGAGTCGCGTTGCGGGTGCAGGACGAGACCCACGGTGCTGACCATGCCCATCAGAACCTCGGCAGGGGACCGTCGCCTTCCGGCGACGGGGGAATGCCGTCCCTGACTGGTTTTCTCTCCGGGCTCATCGCGGGTTCCTTTCCCTGGTGGATGAGATGGGCGGTGCTTTCATGGTGTCGTATGACTCGTCAGGTGCGCGCCCCCGGGCGTATGACCTCGGATAGCACGTGGTGTGGTGTCCGAAACCGGAGCATCCTGGACGCGGGTTGGGGGGTGTTCCTGCGTGTGCTCGCGCACAAGGCTGAAAGCGCCGGTCGCGAGCTGATCGCGGTGAACCCTGCCAACACCTCCCGCACCTGCGCCCGCTGCGGGCACTGCGCGAAGGACAACCGCCTCACCCAAGCCCGGTTCCGATGCCAGACGTGTGGCCACGAGGCGCACGCCGACGTGAACGCGGCCACCGACATTCTCAGGGCAGGGCTTGCCCTTCGCGACGCTGCGGAAGCGGCCTAGCGAGAAGCCGCTCCCCTCAGGGAGCGGAGGAGTCACGTCCACACTGTACGGCCGGGCCCGTACGGGCGCCTTTATCGAACGGTCTCCCGGGACGCCTGGTCCAGCGGCAGGTAGACCCGGAACCGGGTGTCGCCGGGGCGCGACTCCACCCTGATGTCTCCGTGGTGCTTGTTGACCACGATCCGGTAGGAGATGTCCAGGCCCAGGCCGGTGCCCTCGCCGACGGGCTTGGTGGTGAAGAACGGCTCGAAGATGCGGGGCCGGACCTCGGGCGGGATGCCGGGCCCGGTGTCGCCGACCTCGACGATCAGGTGACCGTCCTTGCGCCGGGTGCGGAGGGTCAGCGTGCCCGTGCCGTCCATCGCGCCGAGCGCGTTGTCGATGAGGTTGGTCCACACCTGGTTCAGCTCCGCCGCGTACGCCGGGATGAGCGGCAGCGTCCGGTCGTACTCCTTGACCGTGCGGACGCCCTCGGGGATCTTGCCGTGCAGCATGGTCAGCGTGGCGTCGAGCAGGTCGTGCACGTCGACCGTCTGGTGCGGGGCGCGGTCGAGCTGGGAGTACTGCTTGGCGGCGGCGACCAGGCCGGAGATCCGGTTGACCGCGTCGTCGATCTCGCACATCAGCAGTTCGGTGTCCACGGTGTAGGTGAGCCACCGGACCGCGGCCTCCAGGTTCTCCTCACCCACCGCCCCGGCGATCTGGTCGAGCCAGGCCGCGTCGAGGCCGCCGGCCACCAGCGTCGCCGCCAGGTCCCAGCCGCCGACGATGTCGTGGTCGTCCAGCCAGTCGGCGACCGCGTCCTCGGCGTCGGAGCGCGCCAGCGGCGTGAGGTCGGGGGCGGAGGCGGACCGCTTGACCGCGTCCTCCTGGAGCTCCACCAGGTCGTGCAGCTGGCTGCCGTCCAGCCGCCCGTCGGCGATCATGGCGAGCTTGTGCCGCATGCCCGCCACCCGCTCGCGCAGCGCCGACGTCGCCCGCACGGCGGCGGCCGCCGGGTTGTTCAGCTCGTGCGTCAGTCCGGCCGACAGCGAGCCGAGCGCGAGCAGCCGCTCCCGTTCGCCGACGATCGTCTGGGTGGCGCGCATGCCGAGGAACAGCCCCTCCAGCAGGTGCATCGCCATCGGGAACCACTCGCGCACGCACGCCCCGATCACCTCGGCCGGCAGCACGAAGAACTCGGCGTCGGTGAGCGCGGTCAGCGTGTTCAGGTAGAGCTGGGAGAATTCACCGGTGATGTACGCCTGCGTGGCGCCGCCGTACACGCCGCGCTGGCCGGTGCGGCTCACCTCGACCTCGTCGCCCTGCACCCGCCTGCTCATCGCGACCGTGCCGCTCAGCAGCACGAAGAAGCAGGTCGCCGGCTCGCCCTCCCGGTAGACGTGGGTCCCGGCGAGCCGCCGCTCCACCCGGCCCGCCTCCGACAACCGGGCGAGCTGCGCGTCGTCCAGCGCCTCGAACAGGAACAGCGTGCGCAGCTCGTCCGGTGTCAGCGTCGGCTCGCTCGGATGGTCGCTCATCGTGCCTCCAGGTAACGGTGGACGAGCGAGACCGCCATGGCGCCCTCGCCCACGGCCGAGGCGACGCGCTTGACCGATCCCGCGCGTACGTCGCCGGCCGCGAAGACGCCGGGCATGCTCGACTCCAGGTGATAGGGGTCTCTGGACGGCGTCCACCCGGCCGGGCGGCGGCCGTCCGCGAGCAGGTCGGAACCGGTCAGCACGTAGCCGCCTGCGTCGCGGGCGACCACGTCGCCGAGCCAGTCGGTGCGCGGTTCCGCCCCGATGAAGACGAACAGCCACGACGCCGGCACGGCGGTCGTCAGGCCGGTCCGCCCGTCGCACAGGATCAGGCGCTCCAGGTGGTCGCGGCCCTCGCCGCCGACCACCTGCGTGCGCGGATGAACCTCGATCGACGGAATCGCCTCGATCTGATCGATCAAATAGCGCGACATCGAGCGGGTGAGGTCCTCTCCCCGGATGAGGATGTGCACCTTGCGGGCGTACCGGGAGAAGTAGACCGCCGCCTGCCCGGCCGAGTTCGCCCCGCCGACGATGTAGACCTCTTCTCCGGAGCAGCTCGGGGCCTCGGTGGCGGCGGCGCCGTAGAAGACGCCCCGGCCGGTCAGGTCGGCCAGGCCGGGCGCGTCCAGGAGCCGGTACGACACGCCGGTCGCCAGCACGACCGTGTGCGCCGTCACGGCGGTGCCGTCGCCGAAGTGCAGCAGGGTGGCCGAACCGGTGCGCTCCAGGCCGACGACCTCCCGGGTGGTGAGCAGTTCGGCGTCGAACTTCAGCGCCTGCCTGCGGGCCCGGTCGGTGAGCTGCGCGCCGGAGACCCCGTCGGGGAAGCCCAGGTAGTTCTCGATCCGGCTGCTCTGCCCTGCCTGGCCGCCGGTGGCCCGCTGCTCCACGAGCAGCGTGCGCAGACCCTCGGACGCGCCGTACACGGCGGCGCCGAGGCCCGCCGGGCCCGCGCCGATCACGGCGAGGTCGTAGAGATCCGAGGCCGGCGTGGTGGCCATGCCGACGTGCGCGGCGAGATCGGCCTCCGTGGGCCGCGCCAGGGCCTTGCCGTCCGTGGTGATCACCACGGGCACGTCCGCCTCGCTCATCCCGGCGGCGGCCAGCAGGCGCACGCCCTCGGCCTCGTCGGCCCGCAGCCAGCGGTACGGCACGAGGTTGCGGGCCAGGAAGTCGCGCACCGTGAACGACTGCGCCGACCAGCGATGGCCCACGACCTTGGTCTCCGGCATCGTCACGGCGGGGGTGGCGAGCCAGGCGTCGAGCAGCGCGTCCAGCACCGGGTAGAGCTTCTCCTCCGGCGGGTTCCACGGCTTGAGCAGGTAGTGGTCGAGGTCGACGATGTTGATCGCGTTGATGGCCGCGTCGGTGTCCGCGTACGCGGTCAGCAGCACCCTGCGCGCCAGCGGGAAGACGTCCATGGCCGCCTCGAGGAACTCGATGCCGTTCATCTGGGGCATCCGGTAGTCGGCCAGGATGACGGCGACCTGCTCGCCGCGCAGCTTTATCTCGCGCAGCGCGTCGAGCGCGCTGGGGCCGGACTCGGCCCGGATGACCCGGTATCGGTCGCCGTATCGGCGGCGTACGTCACGAGCCACGGCCCGGGAGACGGAAGGGTCGTCATCGACGGTGAGGATCGCGGCATTCTGCACACCTCACACGGTACTGGCGGATCTTGGCTGAACGGGACCCCCGGGACATAGGTCCCACCCTGCGGGGACGTTCGCCGGTCGCCCCGCCGCCGGTCGTGGCCAAGGCTGGGGGGAGACGAAGGAGGACGCCATGCCGATGACCGTCCGCGACGTCATGAACAGGTTCGTCGTCGCCGTCGAGACGACGGCCTCGTTCAACGACGTGGTCACCGCCATGTGCCGGTTCCATGTCGGGGCGGTCCCCGTCGTCGACGGCGACCGGCGCGTGATCGGCATGGTGAGCGACGACGACCTGCTGCTCAAGGACCTGGACAGGCGGCCCGGTGACCTGCTCATCGAGGGGCCGTTCCGCCGCCGGGAGCGCAGGAAGGCGAGCGGCCGCACCGCCGCCGAGCTCATGAGCAGCCCCGCGATCACCGTCACCGAGGACACCCCGCTGCGGCGTGCGGCCTGGCTGATGCACCGCAACAGGATCAAGGAGCTTCCCGTGGTGGACGGGCAGACCGGCCGCATCACCGGGCTGGTCAAACAGTCCGACCTGATCAGAGCGTTCTGCCGGCCCGCGGAGGACCTCCGCGACGACGTCCTGGAGGTGGTGTCGCGCCACTCCCGGCAGTGCGCCGTACGGGTCGAGGACGGGATCGTCCACCTCGACGGCGGCGTGGAGCGGCGGTCCCAGCTCTGCGCCCTGATCGAGGAGGTCTGGCGGGTGGACGGCGTGGTGGACGTGGACTCCTCGATCACCTACGAGACGGACGACATGGACCGGGCGGTCTCCGCGGGCGCGCCCCGGAGGACCGGCCCGGCGGAAGGCGGGAAGGACCGATGAGAGTCGAGACCATGACCGCGTCCGAGGTGATGACCCGGACGCTCGTCACGGTGGAGCCGGAGGAGTCGCCGCTGATGGCCTGGGAGCTGATGTGGCGGGCAGGCGTCCACCACCTCCCGGTCGTGGACGCCTGCTGCCGGCTCGTCGGCGTGATCGGGCGGGAGGACGTCGCCGCGCACTGGTCGGGGGGCCCCGCGGAGCAGTCCCGGACGGCGGTGCGCACGCTCGTGCAGGGGCGGCGCTGCCCCCGGGTCGCCTCGGACGCCCCGCTCTCCGAGGTCGCCGCGCTGATGGCCGACTCCGACTGCGGCGCGGTGCCCGTGCTCGGGCCGGACGAGGTCCTGCGGGGCCTGGTCACCACCACCGACGTGCTGATGGCGCTGGCCGGGAGGACGACGCGCCCGGCCGGCGACCTCGTGGACGTGAAGGGCGGCCTGTTCCACCTGGAGCCGGTGCCGCCCGTCACCTGTCCATGAGCAGGACGGCGGCCCCCTCGACGCGGTCGGCGGCCAGATCGGCCAGGGCCTCGTCGGCGGCGTCGAAGGAGTAGAGCGTGGTCGTGACCCTCGGGTGGTGGCGGGCCGCCAGCCGCAGGAACTCCCGCCCGTCGGCTCGGGTGTTGGCCGTGACGCTACGCAGCGTCCGCTCCTGGAACAGGTGGTGCCGGTAGTTCAGCACCGGGATGTCGGTGAGGTGGATCCCCGCCACCGCGAGCGTGCCGCCCCGGTCGAGCGCGGCCAGCGCGACCGGCACGAGGTCGCCCACCGGGGCGAACAGGATGGCCGCGTCCAGGGGCTCGGGCGGCGGGTCGGCGCTGCCCGCGGCGGAGGCCGCGCCCAGCCGGAGCGCGAGTTCCCTGGCCGCCGCCGACCTCGTCATCACGTGCACGGTCGCGCCCTCGGCGATCGCGATCTGGGCGGTCAGATGGGCCGAGGCGCCGAACCCGTAGATGCCCAGCCGCCCGCCCGGGGGCAGGTCGGCGCGGACCAGTGCGCGATACCCGATGATCCCCGCGCACAGCAGCGGGGCGAGCGTCTCCGCCGGGGTGTCCTCGGGCAGCGGGTAGACGTACGCCGCGGGGGCGGTCAGCAGTTCCGCGTAGCCGCCGTCGGCGTCCCAGCCCGTGTAGGTGGACGCGGGGCACAGGTTCTCCGCGCCGCGCAGGCAGTAGCGGCACCGGCCGCAGGTCGAGCGCAGCCAGGCCACCCCCACGCGGGTGCCGACCGGTGGCCCCGCCGTGTCCGGGCCGAGCCCCGCCACCCGTCCCACCACCTCGTGCCCGGGAACCGTACGGGGGCGTCTCGGGGGGAGGTCGCCCTCGGCGAGGTGCAGGTCGGTGCGGCAGACCGCGCACGCCTCGACGCGGACCAGCAGCTCCCCGGGCCCGGGCACGGGGTCAGGCAGCACGGCCCGCTCCAGCGGCCGCGTCGCGACGGGCCCCGGCCGGGCCACGACCCAGGCGTCCATCAGGCGTGCTGGATGCGCCGGCCGCTGACCTCGTTGGGCGAGATCCGGATGTAGAGCGGGCGGTCGCCGCCCGCCCACGACTCCACGGCGTTCTTGTGCACGTCGCCGGTGATGTGGTGGGCCCCGCCGCGCACGAGCACGCTCCAGCCTTCCCGGGTGCTCTCGTCGATGTGGTCCACCTCGAAGGCCACCATGAAGTCGGCCCCCTCGATCCCCGTGCGCAGGTCGGCGTCCATCGGGCCGCCGAGAGCGGTGCGGAACAAGACGGCGCCCTGCTCGATCGTGTAGTTCACCGGCAGGATCACGGGCCCGGTCGGATTGTTGAAGGCGACCCTGCCCACGCCGCCCGGCGAGATCAGCCGCAGGCACTCCTCGCGATCGAGCCTGTCCAGGCGCGGCATGCCGGCGGGCGCGGTGTCTTCGGCCATCTGGACCTCCACAGTGATCATCAACGGGCTCCGGGACCAGCCTCTCGTCCCCGGCACCCCGGCGGCACCGCCGTCCGTCACTTCCCGAAGGACGAAAGGCCCGAGAGGCCTTGGCCGCCGCTTGCCGTAATCCATCCTTAACCGCATGCCCCGGATGGGCACCACGATCACATGGAAGTGCTGAGCAGCCGCATACTCCTGCGATCGGCCGACCGGGCCGCGAGCCGCCGTTTCTACCGGGACGTCCTGGGCCTGGCCGTCAGCCGGGATTTCGGCCCGGCGGAGGACCCCGGGGTGGTGTTCTTCCTGGGGCAGGGGCTCCTCGAGGTCTCTCCGCGCGGCTCCGGCGCCGAACAGGAGGGCGCGGCGATCTGGTTGCAGGTGCGCGACGTCCAGAGGGAGTACGACCGGCTGGTGGCGGCCGGGGTGCGGGTGTCCCGTCCGCCCCGGCTGGAACCGTGGGGACTGGTGGAGATGTGGATCGAGGATCCCGACGGCCTGCCCATCGTGCTGGTCGAGATCCCGGAGGGCCATCCGCTGCGGCGCGACCACCGTTCCTTCACGCCGCGCCCCGCCTGAACCCGTCGCCGGCCGCCTCAAGCGCTGCGGTCCTGGCCGCGACCTGATCGCCGGGCTCACGGTCGCGGTGGTGGCCCTGCCGCTCGCGCCGGCGTTCGGGGTCGGCTCCGCGCTGGGCGCAAGCTCGCCGTGCAGTCATCGCCGGGGTGGCCGGCCACCTCCGCCGTGACGGGCCTGTCCTCCCGGACACGCCGGCCGCGATCGCCCACGGCAGGACGCTGCTCGGACTCCCGTCCGCGCCGCCGCCGACCCCGGTCCTCGCGGCGCGCCACCCTGACGTTCCCGCGCGGACGGTGTGATCGGCGCGCGACTCCCCGTAGGCTTCCGAGTGGAAGAGTTTAGCCTTAATTTCCTACCAGCTTTGTGGGAGACTGGGGTGATGAGCGCCTGGCCCCGCGAGACACCTGTCACCGCCGCCGTCACGGCCGCGCGCTGGGTGCGGTCGGCGGGGGTCGACGACGACCTGGGACGGCGATGGCGGGCCAACCCCGATCCCCGGGGGCGGTCGGCCGGGGCCGGTGACGTCTCGTCCCTCTACGCCGGCGCGGCCGGCGTCGTGCTGTTCTTTCTCGAACTCGCCGCCGCCACCGGCCACGAGGCCTACCTGGAGGACGCGCTCGCGGGAGCCCGCAGGCTCGCCGTCACCTGGCCGGAGCAGCGCGACCCGACCTTCTACCACGGGCTCGCCGGTCTGGTCTTCGCGATGGCGGAGACGGGGTGGGCGACGGGCGACGAGGAGGTCTTCGAGGCGGCCCGCGCCGCCGCCGACCGTCTCGTCCGCGACGCCCGCCCGTACGGCGACGGCATCGGCTGGACCGGGGATCCGGCGCAGCGCGGCGACGGGGGGATCGTGCTCGCGCTGCTCCACGCGGCGGGCATCCTCGGCGTTCCGGCGTACGAGGAGGTGGCGATCGAGGCGGGGGAGCGCATCGTGGGCCTCGCCGTCCCCGGGCACCGCTTCGGCGGCGACGCCTCCCCCGACCTGCCCGTGGACGCCGTCACCCCGGGGTTCCTGTCCGGGACGGCGGGCACGGCGTTCCTGCTCGCCCGCCTGTACGGCGTGACCCGCGACGAGCGGTTCCTCGCGGCGGCCCGCAGGGGCGCCGACTTCGTCCGGACGGTCAGCGTGGTCACCGACAGATGCGCGCTCGTGCCGCACCACCTTCCGCAGGGGCGCCGGCTCCACTACCTCGGCTTCTGCTCGGGATCCGCCGGGGTGGCCCGGATGTTCCACGAGTTGCACCGGGTCACCGGCGACCCGGGCGATCTCGACTGGGTGGAACGGCTCGCACACGGGATCATGCAGAGCGGCGTGCCGGGGTCCCGGCCCCCGGGGCACTGGGACGTGGCCTGCCTGTGCTGCGGCACAGCCGGGTTGATCGACTGCTTCGTCGGCCTGTACGCGGCCACCGGGCGCCAGCCGTACCTCGACTTCGCGCGCACGCTGGCGACCGACCTGATAGGGCGAGCGACCGCGGGCGACGAGGCCGGCTTCCGCTGGTACCAGGCGTACCGGCGGCTGCGGCCCGGAGAGGTCACGGCCGACACCGGATACATGGTGGGAGCCGCGGGCATCGGGACGGCCCTGCTGCATCTGGACGCCGCGGAGCACAGCGGCATGCCGCGCCGGTTGATCCTCCTGCCGGACAACCCGTTCCCCGCCATCCCGATCCCCGCCGCCGTCCTGCGCGGTGAACAGGCCTGAGGACACCGTGCCGGTGGCCGGGTGAGGCCGGCCACCGGGCGGATCTCAGCCGAACGGCGTCAGGAACTGGCGGGGCGTCAGCGCCCGCGACGTGATGCGCACGTCACCGATCCAGCCGTAGAAGCCCTGGCCGTACTTCTCGGCGAACTGGGTGCCGCCGACGGCGAACGGCTTGCCGAGCGTGGTGATGCCGGTCGACCTCTGGGAGGGGTTGCGGGCGATTCGCGAACCGTCGACGTACACCACCGTGCGCCGTCCGTCGTTCACCACCGCCACGTGCGTCCACCGGCCGACGGGCAGCGCGTGGCTCCACGAGGTGGGGTCGGCGTCGCGGTGCCGGGGATAGACGACGTACTGCAGGAAGCGCTCGGGCGACAGGTTGAGGCTGCAGGTCGGCTCGTCGGGCGACCAGCCGCTCGTCTTGCCCGCGTCGCCGTTGCGCCCCTCCCAGCTCAGGATGCCCATCCAGGCGTGGTCGCCCTCGAACGGGTCGGGCAGCTTGATGAAGACCTCGATCGTGTAGCCCGAATCGAAGGTCATGCTGGTGATCGGGGCGTCGGGGGCCGTCCGCAGCACGGCACCGCGGTCCGGCCCCTTGCCGCCGTCGAAGCGGAGGCTCGCGTGGGCGGGCTGGCCCTCGTGGTGGTCGGCCGCCCACCGCAGGACCTCGGGGGCGCTGTCGTGGAGCAGTTCCACCTTCAGGTCGTTCCCGCCGCCTGTCAGGTCGCGGACGACGGTCCCCGCGGCGACCACGCCGCCGTCCCGCCCGGCCGTCCCCGGCAGGCCCGACTCGTCGAAGCGCCAGTACGCGACGGTGCCCTTGGGCATGACGTCCGAGGCGGGACGTGGTGCGGGCAGCGGGCGGGGGGCGAACCGCTCGAAGCGCCGACCGAAGTCGATGCCGATGCTGAACCGGTCTGCGGGACCGGTGAGCTCCAGGGTTTCCGCCTCAAGGGGAGAACGGTCCTCGGGGCGGCGGGAGAGGAACCAGGGCGAGAACGTCTCGACGTCGATGACCTTCCGGGCCAGGTCGAAGGTGTAGAGCCGGATCATCGCCGCGCCGCCGTAGTAGCGGTCCTGGTAGTTGGTGATGTGGGCGTGCACCTCGTTGCCCGCGTCGTTCTTCAGGACGGTCCGGCCGGGCGGCCAGTAGTGGCCGTTGAGCGTCAGGAAGATCTGGTCGTTGCGGCGGACGAAGCCGTCCCACAGCCGCTGCCCGTATTCCGACAGGTACGCCTGCCCCGAGTCGTCCGCCCACACCATCTCGTGGGTGGTGAGGATCGCGGGGAGCGTGGGGTTGGCGTCGACGACGCCCTGCGCCCACCGCAGCCCGGCGTCGGAGATCCGCCAGTCGAGCGCGAGGATGAGCCAGCGCCGGCCCGCCGCCGTGATCACGTGGTAGCTGTTGTAGCCGTCGGGCGAGGCCCCGCCGAAGGTCGGGGTGCGAGTGAACCGGTGAGGGCCGAAGGCGCGCAGGTAGGCGGTGTCGCCGCGCTGGTCGTCAGTGGACGAACGGACGTCGTGGTTGCCGGCCAGCACGCTGTACGGCAGCTTGCCGTCGATGGCTCGGAAGGTCTCGCCCGCCAGCTCGATCTCGTGGTCGCTGCCGTGCTCGGTCACGTCGCCGAGGTGGGTCATGAACGCGATGTTCCCGGCCCCGCGCTCCTTCGTCAGGTAGCGGAACGTCTCCCGCAGCGGGGTGGGGTCCGAGCTGTCCTCGTCGAACAGGTACTGCGTGTCCGGCAGCACGGCGATGGCGAAACGGGGGCTCTCCTGGTCGAAGGAACCCCCGCCGGGGGCGGCGTGTGCCGGGGCGGCGTCCAGCACGGAGGCCGAGGCTGCGGCGACGGGCGCCGCCAGGGCCACCTGCAGCAGCGCGCGCCGCCCGAGTCCCCCGTGAGAGGGAAGGGTGCTCATTTGTGCTCCAAGGTCATCGTGGTGACGGCCTCACCCTGGTGGTCGCACATGGCCCGCAAGTGGCCCGCACGGGAAGATCGCGCGGCGCGGCGGCCAACCAATCGCCTGTGGCCCTGCCGCCGCACCCGGGAAGGCCGCGGGACCCCAGCCGGGTCCTGGCTGGGAATTTCACCTGCTCCCGGCTCGTATGCCCAGGTCAATGCGGGTAGCGAGCTCGATGCCTTTGACTTGACCGGTCTGGTTCACGACGCTTCGCTCCGGTCTCCTCACGGCCTGACGGAAGGACGGAGCATGCGACGGAGAGGCGCGAACTACAACGGCACCCCGGCCGCCTTTCGGGACCGGCCTGCGGGCTCGCCTGCTGTCGTCCTGATCCCGGTACGTGGCGTGCCCTCCTTCCCTCCGGCCCCCGGGAAGGGGGTGCGTCACATCCGACTTTGCCACTTCATGGGAAGTTCGTCCAGAAAGTAAAACTTTCGTCCGAGATGTCGAGATTTGGGGTGTTCTTGGCTTAGTGTCCGGTTACCCAACCGTGACCAGTCAGGAGATCCCCCATTTCCAGCTACGCGGACCCCCACACCGACGCCCTCCGGGAGCAGACGAGCCCCGTGAAGGGCGAGACGCACCACGCGACCGCCGTGTCCCAGCACCGGCAGGACGCCTCCGCCCGCCCCGCCCCGGCGGGCCCCCACACACCCGCCGACGGCGCCACGCTCGTCGCCGCAGGATGGCTCCTGGACGCGGACGACGCGACGACCCCGCACACGCAGGAGGTCGCTCCGGAGCCCGAGGACGCCGACGCGGCCACCGCGGCCACCGCGGCCACCGCGCCTGCCGCGCCCGCCGTTCCCGAGGTCGGCTGCCCGACCGCCGAAGGCCAGATCGTCCTGCACGCCGGCAAGACGACCGCGTCGTACTTCTGGGACGACGGGTCGGGTGTCAACGGCGACACCGGCGCCCCCGCGTCGGGCAAGCCGATGCAGAAGGGCCTGGCCGCCAGCCCAAGCTGGCCGATGGGCACCAAGGGCTATGTGATCTACAAGGGGAAGAAGGCCGACTTCTTCATCGGCGACCGCGGCCCCGGCGTTCCCTCCAGCAGCGGGGTCATGCTCGACCTCGACGGCAAGACGTTCGCCGAGCTGACCGGCGGCACCTGGAACACCGACTCGCTCACCGTCGAGGACGCGGGCGGGCTCGGCCACATCCCGGTGAAGTACGTGATCACCCAGTGGGGCAAGGGCCTCGGCAAGACGGGCGCGCCCAAGCCGTTCTCGACGGGCGCGTACGGGGTCAGGGACCACCCGGAGCCGCCGCCGCCCTGCCCCACCGCGACCCCCGCTCCCTCGGCCTCTCCCGCCGCGCCGCAGGACTCCGCTCCGACGTCCACGCCCCCCGTGAAGGAGAGCCCGGCCCCCGTGGCCTCCCCGTCCGCGGCGCCCGCCGTACCCACCCTGCCCACCCCGTCCGCCTCGCCGGACACGCCGGACACGCAGGCCGAGGCCGCCGCGGCCGGGATGTCCCCGCTTTCCGGTAGGACAGGGGCGAACGCCGCCGCGAAGACCGCCCCCAAGACCGCGCCGAACACCGCGCCGAAGACCGCGGAGGCCGCGGAGGAGAGCAGCGCGAAAACCGCGACGCAGACCGTGAAGGGGGCGAGGGCCGGCGAGACGACGGCCTCCCCGGCGTTCACCCCCGCGTCGGCCGTGGACGGGCAGCTAGAAGAGGCGGCCGTTCCCGCCTTCTCGGTCGCGATCGTGGTGTGCGCGCTCGTCGCCGTGGGCGCCAAGGCCGTGTTGAACCGTCCCGCCCACGCCACCTCGCACCAGCCGGGCCGCCACCGCAAGCAGTAGGGGCCACGGCCGCCTGCCGGGCGGGCGAGGCCCGCGGCAGCTAGCGTTTGCGGCGCTTGAGCGCTCCGGCCACGCGCTTGAGCACGCGGTCCCACTCCGAGCCGAACGGGTTGTCCTGCACCAGGTAGGTCCAGGTGGCCGTGGGCCGCTTGAGGCCCTGCTCCGCGAGGTCCCGGGTGACGTCGGCCTTCTCGAAGGTCTCCCTGGAGCGCCGCTCGACCTCGTCGAGCATCGCCCGGTAGGCCGGGACGGCCTCGCGGTTGAACTCGTCGAGCGGGTTCAGCCGTCCGAGGGCCCGCAGGTGGATGCCCTCGCGCAGGTCGGCGAGGAAGCCGAGGTGCTCGGTCCAGCAGCGGTCGAGGTGATACAGCACGATCTGCCGGGCGGCCCGCTCGACCGCGTCCGCGCCCGCCGTCTCGCACAGCTCGCGGTAGCGGTCCGGGCAGGCCTGCTCCAGGGCCCGCGCCCCGGTGTCGCCGTGCAGGACGCGGTCGCGCCGCTCCAGCACCTCCGTCCGCTGGCGCTCCTGCAGCCGCGTGTAGCGCCAGGTGTTGCGGTGGATCTCCAGGTTGACGCCCTCCGCCACGCGCTGGGCGTGTGCCACCTGCCCGGCGGCGTTCGCGTCCCGCACGAGGCCGTCGTGGCCGGCCGGGGGCAGCGACTGGTCCGGTGCGTACGCGGTGAGGAGCGTGTCCTCGCCGCTGACGAAGAACACCGAGCCGCCGGGGTCGCCCTGCCGCCCGGCGCGGCCCCGCAGCTGGTCGTCCAGCCTGCTGCTCTCGTGCCTGCCGGTGCCGACGACGTAGAGCCCGCCGAGCGCGGCGACCTCCTGCTCCTCGCCGGGGTCGCCGGCGCCGAGCCGGATGTCGGTGCCGCGCCCGGCCATCTGCGTGGAGACCGTGATCGCGCCGCGCCGGCCGGCCTTCGCGATGATCTGCGCCTCCTCGGCGTCGTTCTTCGCGTTGAGCACGGCCGCGCTCAGCCCCCTGGAGTCCAGCGCCTCGGCCAGGCGCTCGGACTCGGCGACGTCGAGCGTGCCGACGAGGATCGGCTGCCCGGTGGCGTGCCGGGTCTCGATCTCCTCCAGCAGCGCCCGCTCCTTGTCCTCCAGCGTGGCGAAGATCCGGTCGGGCTCGTCCACCCGTACGCACGGCTTGTTGGGCGGGATCACCGCGACCCTGAGGTCGTAGAACTCGCGCAGCTGCTCCGCGACGGCGATCGCGGTGCCGGTCATGCCGCACACGCGCGGGTAGCGGCGGATGAGGCTCTGTACGGTGAGCGAGTCGAGGATCTCGCCCGTCTCCGACGCCGGCAGGTGCTCCTTGGCCTCCACGGCCGCCTGCAGTCCGTCCGGCCAGCGCTGCAGCACGGCGACCCGGCCACGCGAGGTGTTGATCAGGTGGACCCGGCCGTCCCTGACGATGTAGTCGACGTCCCTGGTCAGCAACGCGTGGGCGTGCAGGGCGAGGTTGACCTGGGTCACCACGCCGGGGTGCTCGTAGAGGTCGATCCCGAGGGCCTTCTCGACGGTGTCGGTGCCCTTGGGGGTGAGGAAGACGCTGCGCCCCTCCTCGTCGATCGTGTAGTGGTAGCCGCGCGACAGCCGCCGCACGAGGGCCGCCATCTCGGGCAGCGCCGTGCCGGGGTCGGCCGTGCCGGCCAGCACGAGCGGCACGCGGGCCTCGTCCACCAGGACCGAGTCGGCCTCGTCCACCAGCGCGATCTCGGGGGCGGGCACGACCATTTCGGCCGGGTCGGTGCACAGGCGGTCGCGCAGCACGTCGAACCCCAGCTCGCTGACGGCTCCGTACGT
Source organism: Microbispora sp. NPDC046933 (assembly GCF_040644635.1). Classification (NCBI taxonomy): domain Bacteria; kingdom Bacillati; phylum Actinomycetota; class Actinomycetes; order Streptosporangiales; family Streptosporangiaceae; genus Microbispora; species Microbispora sp. NPDC046933. Next base: position 209,553 of record NZ_JBEYWW010000009.1, read on the forward strand.
GACGTCGCACGCGTACGCCGCCCGGCGCTCCTCGGGCGTGGAGGTCTCGGCGATCCATCCGGCCGTGAGGCCGAGCGTCTCGTACAGCGGGCCCATCCACTCGGCGTCCCGGCGGGCGAGGTAGTCGTTGACCGAGACCGCGTGGACCCGGGCGCCGCGCAACGCGAAGCCGGCCGCCGTCAGGGCGCCGACGAGCGTCTTTCCCTCACCGGTGGCCATCTGCACGACATGACCCTCCAGCATGGCGAGCACGCCCACGAGCTGCACGTCGTACGGCCGCTGGCCGAGCGCCCGGCGGGCGGCCTCCCGCATCACCGCGCAGAAGTCGGCGGAGCCGACCCAGGCGGGATCGACCTCCGCGGGGCGCAGGTCGGCGCGCCGGGTGACCTCGCTCTCCAGCTCGCCCGCCTCGGCCACGATCCGCTGGAAGGGGGCCAGATCGACGCTTCCTGGTTTGTCCAGGAACCGCCTGATCCATTCGCCTACCCGTGCCACATCCGCTCCAACGACTCGCTTGCCGGACTGGTTCCACATGCCCGGTTCATGGTCCCACTATCGGCGCCGATTTCCGTGGCGCACCTACCTGACACTCCCTGACAGGTATACGCGGAAGGATGGCCGTCATGACAACGATCGCGAAGCTCATCGCCATGACCATCGACTGCGCCGAGCCGAAGAAGCTCGCCGAGTTCTACTCCCAGATCACCGGATTCGAGGTGCAGTACGCCGAGGAGGAGTACGCGGGGATCGGCGACGGCACGACGAGCATCTACTTCCAGCGCGTGCCCGACCGGAAGGCTCCCTCCTGGCCGGGCCCCGACAAGCAGTTCCACCTCGACTTCCGTGTCCCCGACGTGGCCAAGGCCGTGGAGGAGTACGTCGCGCTCGGGGCGACCAAGCCCGAGTTCCAGCCGGGCGACTGGGTGGTGCTCGCCGACCCGGAGGGTCACCTTTTCTGCGTGTGCCCGGAGAGGTCCTGAAGCGGGCCCAGTGCTCCTGAAGTGAGCTGAAGTGAGCACAGTGGTTCTGAAGTGAGCACAGTGTGGCTGACTCTCCTGGCGATGCAAGAAGCATGATTACATCACGTGATCGGATCTAGTCTCTCCGTGATCGATTCCGGCGGGCAGGGGGCCCGCCCGATGCGACGCGGAGGCACTCATGACGACTCGATCAGCGACCCGCCCCGGCCTGGTTCTCCTCGGGGCGGGTCTCGCCTGCGCGGCCGGCCTGCTGCCGGCCGGATTGGGCTTGGCGAGCGCGCAGGCGCAGACCCGGGGGCCCGCGCAGGCGGCCGTCGCCCTGCCCCGGATCGGCGTACTCAAGGTCGGCGGCGACGCCCTGGTCAAGGAGGGCGGCCTGTCGGCGAGCTGGGTGCTGGAGCACGACGGGGTCATCCAGGTCGCGCTCGCGGGCGACCGGATCGGCGTCCTCACGGGGGACGGCAAGGCCTGGGTGAAGGAGGGGGGCCTGTCCACCAACTGGGTGCTGGAGCACGACGGCGGCGTCAAGCGGCTCGCGCTGTCCGGCGACCGGATCGGCGTCATCACCGGGGACGGCAAGGCCTGGGTGAAGGAGGGCGGGCTGTCGGCCAACTGGGTGCTGGAGCACGACGGCGGCGTCAAGCAGCTCGCGCTGTCGGGTGACCGCATCGGGGTGCTGACGGCCGACGGCAGGGCCTGGGTGAAGGAGGGCGGTCTGTCGGCGAACTGGGTGCTGGAGCACGACAGCGTCAAGCAGCTCGCGCTGTCCGGCGACCGGATCGGCGTGGTCCGGGCGGACGGCGTCGCGCTGGTCAAGGAGGGCGGGCTGTCCGCCACCTGGGTGACCGAGAACACGGCCGTGAAGCAGCTCGTCCTGGCCGGCAACCGCATCGGGGTCGTCCGGAGCGGCGGAGCGGCACTGGTGAAGGAGGGGGGCTTGTCCGCCACCTGGGTGACCGAGAACCTGAACGTCCTCGAACTCGCGCTCGCGGGCAAGCGGATCGGCGTGCTCAAGGTCACCGGCGAGGCCCTGGTGAAGGAGGGCGGCCTGTCCGCCACCTGGGTGACGGAGAACACCGGGGTCATCGACATCGCCCTGTCCAGCGGCGCCGACTGAGCCGCACACCGCTCGTTCCCGGGGTCCGCGGCGCTCGCGGATCCCGGGGAGCGGGGGAACGGATCTGGCAGGCTGCCCGGAAAGCCCCACTTGTGTCGCGGGCTCCCGTGCCGCCTGCCGGGTCCCACTAAGCTTGCGTGGTGATTTCTCGACACACCGGCGGGCGCGCATGACCTGGGTGGGAGTGGCCGTCGCCCTCGTCGGCGCCCTCGGGTACGCCCTGGGCGCGGCACTGCAGCAGTTCGAGGCGGTGAGCGAGGGGGCGACGCTCGCCCTCGTCAGAAGGCCCCGCTGGTGGATCGGCGGGATCATCGGTTTCGCCGGGGCGTCCCTGCACGCGGTGGCGCTCAGCGTGGCTCCGCTCGTCGTCGTCCAGCCCGTGAGCGTGGCGACCCTCGTCTTCGCGGTGCCGCTCGCCGCGACGCTGCACGGCAGACGTCCGCGCCGGGCCGAGATCGCCGGGTCGATCGCGGTCGCGGTCGGCCTGCTCGGCCTGATGCTGCTGGTCCCGGCGCACAACGTGACCCCCGTCCTGTCGGACGCGCACGCTGTCGGGCTGATCGGCTGCGTGGCCCTGGTGGTCGCCGTCACGTTCACCGCGGCGCGCTGGGCGAGGGGCCCGGCGAAGGCGCTCCTGATGGCCGTCGGCGCAGGGGCGGTCACCGCGACCGTGTCCACGTTCGTCCGGGTCGTCGGCGGCGGGCTCGAAGGAGACCTCGGCCGCCTGGTCCACTGGTTCACCCTGGCCATCCCGGTGCTGCTGGTCTGCGCCGTGGTGCTGCTGCAGAAGTCGTACGCCGTGGGTTACTTCGGCATCGCCTACGCCGGGGTCCAGGTCGTCGACCCCATCACCTCGGTCACCGCCGGAGCCGTGCTGCTGGGCGAGTCGCTGCCCACCGAAGTGGACAAGGTGATCCCCGCGCTGCTCGCGGCCGGCCTGCTGATCGCCGGGACGATCACGCTCGGCCGCCTCGCCCCCGACCATTCCAAGCCCGCCGCCGTACCGGCCGAGCCGGACAGGCTCGGAGACCCGGTGAGCGCGCCCGAGGCGGCCTGACCTCGTCCCGCGCGCGGCCGGTCAGGGACGCCAGTCGAAGACCTTGTCGAACTGGCGGATCGCGACGTTCGGCCCGAGCCGGCCCGCCGCGCGCATCGCGCCGTCGCGCAGGGCCACGGCCAGCGGATCGCGCCACCGGGTGAGCCGGCCGATCGCCCGCGACCGCCGGACGATCGGCGTCGTCCGCGCCAGCCGTTCCCGGCTGTAGGCCGCCAGTCCGGCGGCGAGATCTCCCTGAGGCGAAACCCGGTCGGCGAGCACGACGGCGTCCTCCATGGCCTGGCAGGCCCCCTGTCCGAGGTTGGGCGTCATGGGATGCGCCGCGTCGCCCAGCAGCGCGACCCGTCCCGTGTGGAAGGCGGGCGGCGGGGCGTCGAGGCAGTGGATGTCGTGGCGGAGCACGGCCGCCGGGTCGGCGGCGTCCAGCAGCGCCGGGATCGGGTCGTGCCAGCGGCCGAACAGCCGGAGCAGTTCGTCCCTCTCGTCCGCCGCGCGCAGCCCCGCCGGGACCGCCGCGGTGGCGTAGCAGTACACCTGGCCGCCCGCGAGCGGCATGACCCCGAAGACCAGCCCGTGCCCCCAGGTTTCCGACGCGCCGGTCACGCCGGGCAGCGGCACGATGGCCCGCCAGCTCGTCACGCCCGCGTAGACCGGTGCGGGATGCCCGGGGAACAGGGCCGAGCGGATCCGGGACCTGATCCCGTCCGCCGCGACGACCAGATCGGCCTGGATCGTCTCCGCCCCCGGCACGGTGACGCGGCCGGTCGCCGGGTCGACCGAGGCGACACGCGTGTTCACCCGCAGGGCGCCTCTCGGCAGGCGGCCGGCGAGGATGCCGACCAGCGCCGACCGGGTGAGCAGCACGATCGGATCGCCATACCGGGCGGTGGCGTCCTCGGCGGTGGTCCGCGACAGCCAGCGGCCGTCCGGCACGCGGATGCCGCTCTGCCCCTGGATCGCGGAGAGCTTCCTGACGTCGTCCCCGGCGCCGATCACGTCGAGCGCCCTGAGCGCGTTGGGCGCGACCGCCAGCCCGGCGCCCACCGGCTCGATCGAGGCCGCCTGCTCCAGGACCGTCACCGACCAGCCCTTCCGTGCCAGGGCGAGGGCCGCCGTCAGCCCGCCGATGCCCGCCCCGACCACCACTGCGTGCGCCATGCCCGCCTCCTCGTCACTACATCTGTAGTGAGCGTACTACAGCTGTAGTCCGCCTCTACGATGAGCGGGTGAGCAGTCAGCGGGAGGCCCTCGTCGCGGACGCGGCCATCGCGATCCTGGCCGAGCGGGGGATGCGTGGCCTGACCCATCGGGCGGTCGACGAGGCCGCGGGGCTGCCGCCGGGCTCCACCTCGAACCACGCGCGGACGCGGGCGGCGCTGCTGGAACTCGCGCTGGCCCGGCTCACCGAGCGTGAGGAGGCCGTGTTCGCCGCCGCGATGCCACTCGATGGGGGGATGCCCGAGAGTGCGGGCGACGTTGCGCGGCTGGCGGAATTCATGGCGAGGACGATGCACGCGGCGATCACCGTGCACCGCGAGACGACGATCGCGCGATACGAGCTGGCGCTGGAGGCGAGCCGGCGCCCCGAGCTGCGCAAGACATACGACGAGATGGGGCGCCGGTTCCGGGAGCAGGCCGTCGCGGCGCTGGCCGCCGCCGGCTCGCCCGACCCGGTGCGGCATGGCCGGCAGATGGTCGCCTACGTCGAGGGGCTGCTGTTCGACGCGGTCGTGGGGGCGGGGGACGTGCCGACCCTCGAAGAGCTCGACGCCGCCTTCCGGGAGCTTCTCCGCATCGCCTCGGGAAGGTAGGTTTCGCCGGTCATGCCGTGGGTGTTCCCCGATGGAGATCGACGAGGAGAAGCTTCGTAGAGGACAACGCGGGGCCAGGTGAAACGGTGATCGCGAGAAACTCCCGTCTAACGGGCGGCCAGCAGACGGGCGCGGTGGGCGGGCCACTCGTCGTCGAGGATCGAGTAGAGGGGGCTGTCGCGCCAGGTGCCGTCCGCGCGGCGGTACTGCCGCCGGAGCACGCCCTCCCGCACGCCGCCGATGCGCTCGATGGCCGCCTGCGACCGCAGGTTGCGGATGTCGGTCTTCAGCACCACGCGGACGAACCCCAGGGCGAAGGCGTGGTCGAGCAGCAGGACCTTGCACTCGGTGTTGACGGCGGTGCGCCAGTAGGCCCTGCCATACCACGTGGAGCCGATCTCCACGCTCTCGTCGAAGCCGCCGACGTCCCAGTAGCCGGTCGAGCCGATCGCCCGGCCCGTCTCCTTGAAGACCACCGCGAACTGGGTGGTGCGCGGGTCGGCGAGCAACTTGTCCACCAGGCGGCGCATGTCCTCCTTGGTCTCCGGCACGGGTTCCGGCCGGTGACGCCAGACCTCCTCGTCCTGCGCCGCGAGGAACAGGTCGGGCACGTGGCCGGGGGCGAGCGGCTCAAGGCGTACGACGTGGCCGTCGAGCACGGCCGGCGAGGGCATCTTCGCGGTCATGTGCCCGACGTTATCGGCGACGTACAGTTCGAGCGGATGGCCACTTGAGGCGGAATGGCGAGGACCACTTCGCCGTGGCCGTGTCGACATACATACCGTCTGGTCGGTACGCTGACGGCGTGAATCCTGACCCGCCCGGCCTCGACCTCACCCGCCTCGCCGAGCACCTCAGCGGTGAGGGCCTGACCCGGGGGCCGCTCACCGCCGAGCTGATCGTGGGCGGCAAGTCCAACCTGACGTACGTCGTCAGGGACGGCGAGAGCACCTACGTCGTGCGGCGGCCGCCGCTCGGGCACGTCCTCGCGACGGCGCACGACATGGGCCGCGAATACCGGGTCATGAGCGCGCTCCAGGACACCGGCGTCCCGGTGCCGCGCACCTACCACCTGTGCCGGGACGCCGAGGTCGTCGGCGCGCCCTTCTACGTGATGGAGCACGTCGAGGGCGGGCAGCCGCCGCTCACCCCCGCCCTCGCCCACGGGCTGGTGGACGTGCTGGCGGCGCTGCACTCGATCACCCCCGAGAGCGTGGGGCTCGGCGACTTCGGCAGGCCCGACGGCTTCCTGGAGCGGCAGGTCGCCCGGTGGAAGCGGCAGCTCGACGCCTCGCGCAGCCGCGAGGTCCCCGGCATCGACGACCTCTACGAGCGGCTCGCCCGCGACGTGCCCGCCTCCGGCAAGCCGGCGATCGTGCACGGCGACTTCAAGCTGGGCAACACCCTCATCGCCGACGGCGAGGTGCGGGCGGTGCTCGACTGGGAGATGTCCACGCTCGGCGACCCGCTCACCGACCTGGCGCTGTTCCTCCTGTACGGCGAGGTCGCCTCGCTCGACCGCGGCGCGGCGGGGGAGGCGCCGCCCGGCTCCGAACTGGCCGCCCACTACGGCGAGGCGTCCGGCCGCGACCTGTCCCGGCTCGGCTGGTACGTCGGTCTCGCCTGCTTCAAGCTCGCGGTGATCGCCGAGGGCATCCATTTCCGTTACACGAAGGGGCTCACGGTGGGGGAGGGCTTCGCCGAGGTCGGCGACCAGGTCGCCCCGATCGTCGCCCGCGGGCTCATGGAGGTCTGAATGGACTTCGCGTTCGACGCGACCACGAACCGCTACCGCGACCGGCTGCTGGAGTTCATGGACGAGTGCGTCTACCCGGCCGAGCAGGCCTTCCACGAACAGGCGGCCGGCAGCGGCTGGAGCCCGCCGCCCATGCTGGAGGACCTCAAGGCCGAGGCCCGCTCGCGCGGCCTGTGGAACCTCTTCCTGCCGCCATCCGACACGCGGGACGAGCACGGGGCCGGGCTGACCAACCTGCAGTACGCGCCGCTCGCCGAGATCATGGGCAGGTCGCCCGCCATCGCGCCGCCCGCCACCAACTGCGCCGCCCCCGACACCGGCAACATGGAGGTGCTGGCGGAGTTCGGCAGCGAGTGGCAGCGCAAGGAATACCTGGAGCCGCTGCTCGCCGGCGAGATCAGGTCGGCCTTCGCGATGACCGAGCCCGAGGTGGCCTCCTCCGACGCGACGAACATCGCGACCTCCATCAGGAGGGACGGCGGGGAGTACGTCATCAACGGCCGCAAGTGGTTCATCACCGGCGCGATGAACCCCAACTGCCGGGTCTTCATCGTGATGGGCAAGACCGACCCCGAGGCGCCCAAGCACCGCCAGCAGAGCATGGTGCTCGTCCCGCGCGACACCCCCGGTCTCACCGTACGGCGCGGCATGACGGTCTTCGGCTACGACGACGCCGACCACGGCGGCCACGCCGAGGTGGTGTTCGAGGACGTACGGGTGCCGGTGGACAACCTGATCGGTGAGGAGGGCGGCGGGTTCGCCATCGCCCAGGCCCGGCTGGGCCCCGGGCGGATTCACCACTGCATGCGGCTCATCGGCATGGCCGAGCGGGCCGTGGAGCTGATGTGCCGGCGGGTGCTGACGCGGGAGGCGTTCGGCAAGCCGCTGGCCCGGCAGGGAGTGATCCAGGACTGGATCGCCGAGTCGCGGGTGCGCATCGAGCAACTGCGCCTGCTGGTGCTGAAGACGGCCTGGCTGATGGACACGGTCGGCAACAAGGGCGCCCACACCGAGATCCAGGCCATCAAGATCGCCGGTCCGGCGACCGTGGAGTGGATTCTGGACAAGGCCATCCAGGCGCACGGCGCCGGCGGGATCAGCCAGGACTTCCCGCTGGCGGCGCTGTGGGCGGGCGCGCGGTCGCTGCGGTTCGCCGACGGCCCCGACGAGGTCCACAAGCGGTCGCTGGCCTACCGCGAGCTCAAGAAATACATGGGGTGATGTGTCGTGGCATGGGATGAGGCGTCGGTCGCCGAGCGCGCCAGAGCCTTCCTCGCGGAGCACGACCCGGCGGCCATGGACCGCCTGGAGTTCCTGCGCGCCCGGTTCGACGCCGGGCTGGCCTGGGTGCACTTCCCCGAGGGCCTCGGCGGGCTCGGCGCGCCCCGTGAGCTGCAGGCGGTAGCCGACCGGGAGCTGAAGGGCACGCCCGACAACCAGCCGGGCCGGATCGGCATCGGCCTCGGCATGGCCGCCCCGACGATCCTCGCCTTCGGCACCGAGGAGCAGAAGAAGCGCTTCCTGCGGCCGCTGTGGACGGGCGAGGAGGTGTGGTGCCAGCTGTTCAGCGAGCCCGGCGCCGGTTCCGACCTCGCCACGCTGGCCACCCGCGCCGTACGCGAGGGCGATGAGTGGGTGGTGGACGGCCAGAAGGTGTGGACGTCGAGCGCGCACACCGCCCGCTGGGGCATCCTCGTGGCCCGCACCGACCCGGACGTGCCCAAACACCGCGGGCTGACCTACTTCGTGTGCGACATGCACGCGCCCGGCGTCGAGGTGCGCCCGCTGCGCCAGATCACCGGTGAGGCCGAGTTCAACGAGGTCTTCCTCACCGGGGTGCGGCTGCCCGACTCGCTGCGGCTGGGCGTGGTGGGCGACGGCTGGCGGGTCGCGCAGACCACCCTGATGAACGAGCGGGTGGCGATCGGCGGCACCCCCGCCCGGCGCACGATGATGGGCGTCGTCGCCGAGACCTGGCGCTCCCGGCCCGAGCTGCGCACCCACGACCTGCACCAGCGGCTGCTCAAGCTCTGGGTGGACTCGGAGGTCATGCGCCTGACGGCCGTACGGCTGCGCGAGCAGCTCGCCGCGGGGCATCCGGGGCCCGAGGGGTCGGGCACGAAGCTGGCCTTCGCCCGGCTGCACCAGGAGCTGTCGGGCCTGGAGGTGGAACTGCGCCGCGAGGACGGCCTGGCCTACGACGACTGGACGTTCCGCCGGCCCGACAAGGTCGACTTCGTCGGCCGCGAGGCGGGCTACCGCTACCTGCGCGCCAAGGGCAACTCGATCGAGGGCGGCACCTCCGAGATCCTGCGCAACATCATCGCCGAACGCGTCCTCGGCCTGCCCGCCGAGCCGCGCGCCGACAAGGACGTCGCCTGGAAGGACCTCCCCCGATGACGCTGCTGTACACGGAGGTGGAGGAGGAGCTGCGGGCCGCCGTGCGCGACCTGCTCACCGACAAGTGCTCCCCGTCCGCCGTGCTCGACCGTGCCGACTCGGCCGCGGCGGGCGGCACGCCGTACGACGCGGAGCTGTGGAAGGCGCTGGCCCGCGACATCGGCGTGGCCGGGCTGCTGATCCCCGAGGAGCTCGGCGGCTCTGCTTCCCACAAGGGCGGCGCTTCGGCCCGCGAGGCCGCCGTCGTGCTGGAGGAGCTGGGCCGGGCCGTGGCTCCCGTGCCGTTCCTGAGCAGCGCCGTCCTGGCCACCCAGGCCCTGCTGACGGCCGGGGGAGACATCGCGGGAGAGCTGCTGGGACGGCTGGCCGCCGGGGAGGCGACGGCCGCGCTCGCGGTGTCGTTCGCCGCCTCGCCGTACGCGCCGCCGACTCCGTGTCATGAACACGGGGCCATCCTCGGCGAGGGCGGCACGGTGACCGGCACGGTCACCGGGGTGATCGGCGCGGAGGTCGCCGACGTCCTGCTCGTCCCGGTGCGGCTGCCCCAGGAAACGGAACTGTGCGTGGGGCTGTGCGCGGTCGAGGCGTCCCCGGCGGTCCAGGTGACGCCGGTCACCTCGCTCGACCTGACCCGGCCCATCGCGACCGTGTCGTTCGCGGCGGCGCCGGCGCGGATCGTCGCGCGGGCCGACGGGCTGGAGGTGCCGTGGGTGTGGGAGGCCCTGGCACGCGGCGCCGGGCTGCTCGCCTCGGAACAGCTCGGCGTCGCCGAGTGGTGCCTCAGCACGACGGTCGCGTACGTGAAGGAACGCCGGCAGTTCGCCCGGCCGGTGGGGTCGTTCCAGGCGGTCAAGCACCGGCTGGCCGACCTGTGGCTGGAGGTCGTGGGGGCCAGGGCGGCGGCGCGCAACGCGGCCGCCCGGCTGGCGGAGGCGCCCGCGGCGGGACCGCTCGGCGACGACGCGGCGATGGCCGTCGCGGTGGCGCAGGCCCACTGCGGAGCGGTGGCGGTGCACGCCGCCGAGGAGTGCGTGCAGCTCCACGGCGGCATCGGGATGACCTGGGAGCACCCCGCGCACCTGTATCTCAAGCGGGCCAAGGCCGACCAGATCGCGCTGGGCACGCCGGGCGACCATCGTGAGGCGCTGGCCGGCCCGGCAGATCTCCCGGCGCCGCTCTGATTACGGACGCAGAGAGTTGAGCAGGAGGTCGGCGAAGTGACGGCCGACCTCCTGGCCGGTCAGCGGGCCGTCGGGGTGATACCAGGTGCCGAGGTGGTGGACCGAGCCGAAGAAGAAGTCGACCACCATCTCGGCCGGGATGTCGTCGCGGAAGACGCCGTCGCGCTGCCCCTCGACGACGAGGTCGCGGAACCGCTCGTGGTAGCGCCGCCGCTCGGCCCGCACGCTCTTGTACGTCTCCGGCGCGAGCTGGTGCATCGACCTGAAGAAGATCTTGGAGTCGTCCAGGTTGTCGACCGTGGTCACCACCACGTCCATCGCCGCCGCGTGCAGCCGGTCGGCCACCGGGCCCTCCGCGTCGGCGAAGCGGTTGAGGCGCTCCATCTGCAGGCGCAGCACCCGGGCGTAGATCTCGTGGAGCAGGTCGTCCTTGGAATCGAAGTAGTGGTACATGGCGCCCTTGGTTACGCCGGCCGCCGCGACGATCTCCTGCACCGACGTGCTCTCGAAACCCCGCTCGGCGAACAGCCGGGTGGCCTCGGCGAGCAGGCGCTGCCGCACCGGCTCCTCCAGGGACCCGTTGGCGGGGCGCTCCCCGTTGACGCGATCCCCCGTTAGGCGGCGCTCTCCAGCTGCGCGGCGGGCCATGCCGACCTCCTTCGTCTCTCGGGTCAAGCATACCGACTGGTCGGTCAAGCGTCGGCACTGGCGTAATTGCGCTACTTCCCTCACCTTAGGAGGGTTGGGATTCCCGCTCGGGTATCCCGGAGAAAGCCGCATGCCTAGTGTGGGGGGTTCGCGTGCCCAGTGGGTCCATTTACGTCCCGAGGGACGAGAAGTTCACCGGCGCCTCGCCGCAGAACCTGTACGAGACGTTCTGGTTCGCCGGACGCAAGAACCGGATCCGGGTCCGGGCCGCGATCACCTTCGCGGGGTTCGTCGTCGGCAACCTGGTGGGCCCGCGGCTCGGGCTGAACATGTTCGCCGCCGGCCTCGGGCTGGCCGCCCTCGCGGGCGGCACGGACCTGTTCGTCGCCTGGCGCCTGCACGAGCGTACGGCCGTGTGGCGGGGCAAGCGCCGCGGTGAGGTGCGCACCGGACGGCTGCTGCGTCTCGGGCTGCGCCGGCACGGCTACCGGGTGATGGACGGCCGGGCCGTGCCGGGCGAGGCGTCGATCGACCACCTCGTCATCGGGCCTGGCGGCGTGTGGATCGTGGACAACGAGGCGTGGTCGCCCGACACCCTGATCGCGCGCTATGGCGAGCGGCTGTTCTTCGACGAGAAGTTCGGCACCTCGGTCGCCAAGGGCCTCATCTCCGCCGCCGGCTCGATGGCCGCGCTGCTCACCAAGGAGACCGGCATCGAGGTCTCCATCGCCCCGGTGCTCGCCGTGCACGGCGGGAAGATCAAGGCCAGGGGTGGCGTGCTGCACGGAGAGGGGCTGACCGTCGCCTACCCGGCCAGGGTGGCCCGCTGGATCCGCACGCACGGTTCCACCGAGTTCACCGAGGAGCAGATCGAACTGCTGGCCCGAACGGCGGCCCGCATCCTGCGCCGCATGAGCTGAGCAACGCGGACGCGGGCCGGAATCGATTCGGGCGAAGGGTCTCGATTCAGGCCGGCGTTTCAGGCCGGCGTTTCAGGCCAGCGTCTCGACGAACGCGGCGAGCTGGGCGACGTTGCGGCACTCGTGCATGGGGACGACCGAGCCGTACGACGTGGCGAGGGAGTCCCCGGTGTCCCACTGGGCCCGGGGCTCGGGGTTGAGCCAGTAGGCGTGCCTGGCCCGCCCGGCCAGCCGCTTCAGCGTGCCCAGCGCCGGGGCCTGGTAGTTGGACCGAGCGTCGCCCAGGATCAGCAGCGACGTCCGGGGGCCAACGGCGTCAGGGAACCGTTCGGCGAAGCGCTCGAAGACGTGGCCGTAGTCGGTGCGGCCGAACCTGACGATGTCGGCCTCGTCGGTGAGGCGTCCGATGGCGTCCAGCACGTCCGCGCCCGGGGCGAACAAGCCGGTGATCTCATCCACCGTGTCCACGAACGCGAACGCCCGCACCTTGGTGAACTGCTCCCGCAGCGCGAACGTCAGCAACAGCGTGAAGTGCGAGAACGTGGAGACCGAGTCGCTGGCGTCGCACAGCACGACCAGCTCGGGCCGGTGCGGGCGGGGCGGGCGCAGGTGGGTGGTGAGCGGAACCCCGCCCGTGGACAGCGAGGCACGCACGGTGCGCCGGAAGTCGAGCCGGCCCCGCCGTCCCCGCTTCTGCCGGATCGACAGCCGGGTGGCCAGGCGGCGAGCCAGCGGGTAGACCTCTCGCCGGAGCCGGGCCAGCTCGTCCTTGGTCGCGCGCAGGAAGTCGACCTGGTCGATCGGCGGCCGGACCGCCGATCTGGCGATCTTCTCGACCCCCGACTCCTCGGCGATCCTGCGGCGTACGTCGGAGGCGACCGCCTCCGTGAACGCCTCGATGGTCCGCGAGAGATGCCGCCGGGCGACCTTCTCCGGCAGGCCGCCGCGCTCGTCCAGCATCGCGGCGAGCATCCGGGCCACCAGCGTCTCGGGCGACAGCGCGCGCAGCACCGGGAAGGAGAACCACGACTGCCTGCCGGGGGCGGCCTGGACCTGCCCGAACCGCCCGACCATCGCCCGGGCGAACTCCCGGAACGCGGGGTCGGCCGGATCGCCCATCAGCAATTCCGCCAGCCGCTCGCGCAGCTCGGGCAGCTCGGCCTCCTCCGGGACCGCCGTGGCCGTGCCGTCGCCCGCGACGGCCGGGAACCACAGGTCGAAGAGCATGTCGAAGCCCGGCCGGTGCGCGGGCCGCTTCACCAGCGTCGCGGCGTACGCCTCGCGGAGCGTCTCACGCTCGGCCAGGTCGATGACCATGAGCGCCTGGGCCGCGTCGAGCCCCTCGGCCGGGGAGACCGGCAGCCCGGCCTCCCGCAGGGCGTGGACGAACCCCACGTGCCGGTCCACGAGGGACGCCGGAGTCGTCATGACCGGGAGGGCAGGCCGAGCTCCTTGGCGGCCCGCACCTGGTCGGAGTTGTGCTTGAGCACCACGCCCAGCGTCTCGCCGATCAGCGCCTCGTCCAGCTCCGTACGGCCCAGCGCGAGCAGGGTGTGCGCCCAGTCGACGGTCTCCGCGATCGAGGGCGACTTCTTCAGCTCCAGCGCCCGCAGCGTGGCCACCGTACGGGCGAGCTGGTCGGCGATGCTCTCGGGCAGTGCGGGCACCTGCGCGAGCAGGATGTCGCGCTCCCGCTCCGGCGTGGGGTAGTCGAGGTGGAGATAGAGGCAGCGCCGCTTGAGCGCCTCCGACAGCTCCCGGGTCGCGTTCGAGGTCAGCACGACGTAGGGCCGGCGCGCGGCGGTGATCGTGCCCAGCTCGGGGATCGTGATCTGGTAGTCCGACAGGATCTCCAGCAGCAGCCCCTCGACCTCGACGTCGGCCTTGTCGGTCTCGTCGATGAGCAGCACGGTGGGCTCCTCGCTCCTGATCGCCTTCAGGAGGGGGCGCTCCAGCAGGAACTCCTCGGAGAAGATGTCGTCCCAGGCGCCGTCGTCGGCCTGGATGCGCAGCAGCTGCTTCTTGTAGTTCCACTCGTACAGCGCCCGTGCCTCGTCCAGGCCCTCGTAACACTGCAGGCGGATCAGCCGGGCGCCGGTGGCCTGCGCCACGGCCTTGGCGAGCTGGGTCTTGCCCACCCCCGCCGGTCCCTCGGCCAGCAGCGGCTTGCCCAGCGCTCCGGCCAGGAACACCGATGTCGCGATCCCGTCGTCGGCAAGGTAGTCGACGGCCGCCAGCCGCCCCCGGACCTCGTCAGGCGAGGCGAACCACATGTGCGCTCCCAACCGCTGATACCGAATGTTGTTCTACTCTAGCCCGATTTTGACCACTCTGATTTGGACTGTTCTGCTCTGATTTGGACTGCTGGGAGGGCTGCGATAACCTCTAAGAGCTCTGCGCCGCTAGCTCAGTTGGTTAGAGCAGCTGACTCTTAATCAGCGGGTCCGGGGTTCGAGTCCCTGGCGGCGCACCTCGTCGGAAAGCCCAGGCCGTTCGGCCTGGGCTTTCCGCGTCTCCCGGGTGGCGCGCAGGGACGCGAGCAGCTGGAGGCGTTCGGCGTCCGCGGTGCCGGGCTTGGCCGTCGCCTACTCCGGCTACCTGAGCCAGGGAAAGCGAGAAGCCGTCCTCTTTAGGGGACGGAGGAGTCACACGCTGGTAGTAATCGGTGCTCAGCCCGGCCAGCAGCGCGACCTCCTCGCGCCGCAGGCCGGCCACCTTGCGCCGGGGCCCCGGCTCCAGGCCGACGTCCTGCGGGCGCAATCGGCCGCGCCGGGCACGCAGGAAGTCGCCGAGCTCACGGGCGTACGGGTGGTCGACAGCCATGCCGACAGTCTGCCGGTGAGGTCCGCGCCGAAGGTAGGTCTGGCGTTCCCAGGCAGATGCGTACGACCGCCGAACTCGACCGCCGCCTGCGCGCCGCAGGCTCGCCGGTCGTCAGCGTCGTCGCCCACCCCGGGCTGTCCAGAAGCAATCTCACCCCCCGGGCCTGGGAGCACCGCGGACGGATCGGGCGGATCTTCGCCCGATCCGGGCTGCTGGTGACGCAGCCGGCCGAGCGGGGGGCGCTGCCCCAGCTCTTCGCCGCCACCGCGCCCGGTGTGCGCGGCGGTCAGTTCTTCGGGCCCTCCGGCTTCTTCGAGATGCGAGGCCGGGTCGTGGAGGTCCGCCCCAGCACGGAGGTGGCCGACCCGAGCGTCGGGCGGCGCCTGTGGACCGCCGCCGAGGCCCTGACCGGCGTCACCTACCTCTGACCCCCGCTCCCGTTAATGTTCGGAGTGGCAAGGAGAAGGGGCCGCATCATGAGTTCGCCACCGAATCCACTGTGATGACTGGTGACTACTGGCAGGAGACGGTCTATGCCGTTCCTCCGCTTCGCAACCTGGACCGTAATGATGAGTCGGCGGTCATTGGCTGGGTTGGCATGTACTTCCCGTTCTCCGGGACCAAAATCGATTGGGGTCGAGCCCCGGGAAAGCATAGGCACTGGGAGACCGATGACGACGATCAGCTGACGTCCATGGCATCCAGGGAGATATGTCAGCGCATTCGTCCCGGTTCGGCGGTTGAACACGTCGGCGACGGGCTGTCACCTTACGGCGTACGCTTCACCAGCGATAACGCGCATTCGGTCGTGGCCGCGTTGCTTGAGATACCAGAACACCACTATTTCCTCGCTGAGGACCGATCGTGGATCGTGGTGGTCACTATCGAAGGAGACCTGGATGTCGCGGATCAACTACCTTTTGGAGAGGCGCGACAGTAACGGCGAGGAATGCAAAAGGTGTGCGAACGCGATCACCAGGTATCACGTGGGGGAGCCGAGGGTGCGGATCCGGCCGAACTCGCCGTCGTAGCCGGGGTCCTTGGTCACTTCGCCGTTCCGCAGACGGCCGATCGCCTCGGCGAGGCGCGGCGAGCAGGCGGCGATGTCGTCGAGGGGGAGGTCGCCGAGGATCGCGAGTTCGGGGCCGAGCGCGGCCACGAGCCTGTCGGTCTCCGCGCCCACCTTCTTGCTCTTCGGGCCCACCCCCAGGGTCTCGGCCACGAGATCCGGGAGCGGGACCAGGTTGCGGAAGCCCGCCGCGCCGCGCGGGCTCCTGCCCGCCGGGTGGTCCGCGAGGTCCTCGACCCTGCTCAGCACGCCGACGGTGAGCTTCCTGCCGCACACCGGGCAGAGGCCGCCGAGCTTGCGCGTCTGCTCCGGGTCGAGTCGCACGCCGCACTTGCGGTGGCCGTCGACGTGGTACTTGCCCGCCTCGGGAAAGAACTCGGTCGTGCCGCACAGGCCGGCGCCGGTGCGCAGAGCCCGCTCGATCGCGAAGTAGTCCAGGTCGGCCTCGAAGATCGTGGTCTCCCGGCCGACGATGGGCGGCGAGTGCGCGTCCGAGTAGCTGACCAGCCGATAACCGTCGAGGCCGGAGACCTGCCACATCATGGCGGGGTCGGCGGACAGCCCGGTCTCCAGCGCGAAGACGTGCTCGGTGAGGTCGCCGAAGCATTCCTCGAGGCCGTCGAACCCCGATTTGGAGCCGAACACGCCGAACCACGGCGTCCAGACGTGCGCCGGCACCAGGTAGGCGCCCTCGCCGCAGGCCAGGACGGCCTCCAGCAGGTCACGGGAGCCCATGCCGACGGTGGGCCTGCCGTCCACGCCGAGGTCGGCGACCTTGGCGAGGCCGCGGTTGAACTCCTCGACCTGCTCGAAGCCGGGCAGGTAGACGAGGTGGTGGATCTTCCGGGAGCGGCCACCCTGAGAGTAGACGGTGGAGATCTCCACCGACAGCATGTACCGCACGGGCGCGGCGGCCACGCTGCCCGGCAGCGCCGCCGCGACCTCGCGGTCGAGGTCGTCGCGCAGCCGGAACAGCCCCGGCTCGGCCGGCACCAGAGCCGTACGGAGCCGGTCCAGCCAGGCCGGGTGCGTGAAGTCGCCCGTGCCCATCAGCGTGACGCCCTTGCGCCGGGCCCACCAGGTCAGCTGTTCCAGATCGCTGTTCTTGCTGCACGCGTAGGCGTACCTGGAGTGCATGTGCAGGTCGGCGTGGAAACGCACGGTGACCTCTCCTGTCGGCTTGACCCTGGATCTACCAGTTTGCCGATCAGAAGAGGTCCAAACGCCCGCCGCCCGGCCCCTACAGTTCGGCGACGCGGTCCAGCAGCGCCTTCTTCGCCGCGCTGAACTCCTCGTCCGTCAGAACTCCGCTCCGGTGCAGTTCGCCCAGGTCGGCGAGCCGCCGAATCAGCAGGTCCCGGCTCAGCGGGTCACGGCTCAGCTGGTCGCGACCGTCGGGGGCGGGGGGCGAGAGGGCGGCGGGCGCTTCCGGAGCGTGGCGGGCCAGCCGCGCCAGCACGGCGGCCCCGACGAGCACGCTCGTCCCTCCGAAGCGCTGCACGCCCCAGGACAGGCAGCGCGGGTCCTCCTCGGGCAGACCGGTCGGCCCCTTGCCGCGCACGTGGAAACGCAGGCTCCCGTAGGCCAGGCCCGATTGCGGCTTCCACTCGACGCCGGTCAGATCCGACAGCCGGAACTCCTGCGCGCCGGCCGCCTGTTTGACCGACTTCGAGAATCCCGTCCACTCCAGGCGGACCCGGACGCCGTCGAAGCTCACGGTGCCGTCACCGGCCGTGGCGCTGATCGGCACGGCCGGACCGGGCAACAGGAAATCAGGACAGGGCTCCTCCGGCACCTGGGCCAGCTGCACCAGATCGCGGATCTCGCCGGCCATGTACTCCGCAGCGGCTCTGCGCTCCTTGGGGATCGCCAGCCGGTAGGGGTCGGCGGGGGCGGCCAGCAGCCCGGCACCGACCTCGGTCAGGGGGTCCGCGCCGGGCCGCAGCCGCAGCCGCAGGTGCCCGCCCTTGCGAGAGGGCTCGAACACGGCACCCGCCACGGCCTCCAACGGCACCACCAGGGCCCCGAGGACCTTGCGCACCTCGTGGACGTCGCGGCCGCTGCCGGGGGTGATCTTCACCGCCTCGACATCGACCGTCCATGAGCCGTCTTCCACGACGATCTCGGTCATGCGATCACACTACGACGAAGGCGGGGACCGTTGAACCGCTCGGACGACGGCGCCGGGACGGGGGTCCCGGCGCCGTGTCGAAGGACGGTCAGGGATCAGTAGAGCTTGTTGTCCGGCACCGGCAGGTCGATCTGCTGGGGACCGTGCCAGGTGCCCTTGTCCTCGGGAATGTCACCGCCGTTCAGCGCGTGGCCGACGCCGAGCACGAGCGGAATCTGCACCCGGCTCTTGTGCAGGTCGATGGTGACGGTCGTGCCGGTGGCCCGCTCGCCGCTGTAGTTCGAGTCGGTGCCGGCGATCACCAGCCCGATCCTGTGGCCCTTCTTGAAGACGTACTCCTGCGGCAGCGTCTTCCACTTGACCTGCGCGTACGTGCCGGGAGTCAGCGGCGACGACTCGGAGAGCGAGTCGCGGTTCTGCGCGTCGATCCAGCCGCGGGCCACGACCTCCAGCGGCCGGGTGGCCAGGTTGGTGACGACCTTCCGGTAGCAGCCGTCGTCGGCGGCGGTGCTGTCGCCGTGGCAGTCCTCCTCGGCGAGGGTGGTGACGCCCTGTCCGCGGCGCCAGTCGACCCGGGTGTCCTCGCCGAAGTCGACGAGAAGCGCGGTGAGGTTCGAGGTCGGCCTGTCGAGCGAGACTCGCAGGTCCACTTCGGGCGTGCCCGACATGCGCAGGTCGCGCGGCAGCTCACCGGTGGTGAAGGAGACCCGGCCGGGCTTGGCCGTGCCGACGTCGGCGACCATCGCGTCCTCCGACTGGCGGATGTCGGTGAAGCTCGCGGTCTCGCCGTTCCTGCCGGGGTTGAGGTTCAGTGAACCATCGGCGGACGGGCGGAAGAAGTGGGTCGATGCGGCCGGCGTCGGCCAGTCGCGCTGGGTGATCCACTCGGCCGGGCCGACCTGCACGTCGGCGCGGGGCTCCCGCATGATCCCGTTGTCCACACCGAGCAGCCAGTGGTCGAACCACCGGTGCAGCGTGTCGACCCACAGGTCGCGGCGCCCCTCGAAGTCGAAGGGGTCCACGTGCTGATACTGGCCGACCCAGATCTTGCGCGGCACGTTCCGGTCGGCGAGCGCCTGCCACCACACGGAGAAGTTGTCGGGCTTGACGTTCAGGTCGTTGACGGTGTGCACGACGAAGACGCTGGCGTGCACCTTCGAGGCGTCGCCGAGCGATCCGGCGACGTAGTCGCGCTCGGCCCAGAAGCCGTTGTAGTTGCCGGTGGCGTCGTCGGCGTCCACGTCCAGTTGGGCCCGCTTCGCCGCGCACTTGGCGGCCGGGTCGGTGTCGATCACCCGGGACAGGTACGACATGTAGTTGTAGTTGTAGATGACGCCGTTGGAGCGCTGGTACTTGTACCAGGAGCTGATGGCGGAGATCGGGACGATCGTCTCCAGGCCCTCGACCCCGGTCGCCGCGACCGCGTTGGCCAGCGTGCCGTCGTACGACTTGCCGATCATGCCGGCCTTGCCGGTGCTCCAGTCGGCCACCGCGGGGGTGCCGTCGTCGTGGTAGGCGGCGGCGCGGCCGTTCAGCCAGTCGACGACCGCCTTGCCGCCCAGCACGTCGGCCTTGCCGCCCACGTCGGGACAGCCGTCGGACTTGGTGGTGCCGACCATGTCGACGTTGAGGACGGCGTACCCGCGCGGCACGAAGTAGTTGTCGTAGAACAGCGGGAACTTGACGGGCTCGCCCGCCGCGTCGTACACCTTGCGCTCGGCCTCGTTGCCGCGCCCGGAGTTGTCGTAGTAGGGGCTCTCGTCGATGATCGACGGCACCTTGAGCCCGGGCCCCGACTCCCTGGGTCTGATGATGTCGACCCTGACCCGGTCGAGACGGCCGTCGGAGTCGCTGTCGACGCTCGACTCGACGTAGACATGCTCGCGGACGGCGTCGGCGTAGGAGAAGACCGGCTGGGTCCGTCCCTGGTCGACGGTGATGGCCGGGGCGGCGGTGGCCGCGTGGGCCGGGACCGCGGCGATCGCGGTCACGGCGACGGCGGCGACGGCTGCTCGTAACAGCACGGAGAGCCTCCAGAGGGGGGTGTGGAAAATCCCCCGCAAATCTCCATGCGTGTCCGTATGACGACAAGATCCCTTTATGCGATCGACATCACCTTGGTCCTGCTGTGTGATGAGCCGGGAGGCCGTGCATCCGATCAGGTTCCGGGACTGACGACGGTGCTCACGAACACCGGCGTGTCGGAGACGGCCAGGCGCAGCCGCCGCTCGCGGACCTCGACGGCGTGAGGCCGGCCGAACGCGTCCACGGCCGTCGCGGCGGAAGCGGGCCAGGGCCAGGAGACGGGGACGGGCGGCCGGTCCTCCCCGTCGACCATGACGTCAGCTGTGTCGTCGGCCGTGTCGCGCCGGTTCCACAGCACCAGTAGCGGCCTCCGTCCGGCACGCTCGACCTCGAACGCGTACAGGCCGGGCGGGTCGTCGGGCCGCACCCGGGTCACCCGGCCGGCCCCCGCGAGCTGCGCGGTGAGCAGGGCGAAGGTGTCCGCCGCCGGATGCCGGACCGCGAGTTCGCCGTCCCGGTAGCCGAGCATGGCGAGCTTGCCGGACATCAGATGCATGATCTGCAGGGGATCGGCCGGGCCTGGGACCTCGGGTCGAGATCCCGCTGCCCGGGGAGCCCGGCGGCGACTGGCGCGGCGACCTGCGCACGCTCGCCCTGGAGACCCGGCGGATGACGTCGCGGCACCCCTGGTTCGCCGTGCTGGTCCACGCCCGCCCTCCGGCCGGTCCGCACATGATGCGCAGGCTGGAGTTCATGCTCACCGTCCTCGTACGGCAGGGGGCGACCGTCGGTGATGCGATGACCTATGCGGCGCTGATCGACAGGCACGTCCTCGGCAGCGCCCTGCAGGAGAGCGAGGAGGCTCGTCTGGAGCGGCGCCACGGCCTGGACGACGACGCCCGGCTGCATGCCGCCATCGCGACGCTCCGCGACCTGGCCGCCGCCGACGGCCGCCTGCCTCACCTCACGGAATGGCTCACCCGTCCGGCCGGCCCCACGCCCGGGGAACGTTTCGCGATCGGGCTCGACTTCGTCCTCGACGGGATCGCCGCCCGGCTGGCGTGATCGCGCCGTCGGCCGATATCTTCTCAAGATCACGAAAACCTTTTCGTAACGCTCGGATCGCCTCTGACCTGTCCTTAGATCATGACCGTTGACAGCGCTGCGGGTTTCTTTTACGTTACCGAAAACCTTTTAGTGCGTTTTGTGCGTCGCGGGGGGATGCCGGAAGGAGAGGTCATGAAGCCACGTTGGCGGACCCCGGCGGCAGCCGGGCTGTTAACGCTGACAATGCTGAGCGGCAGCCTGTTAACGCTCACAACCCCGGCGTCGGCCGCGCCGGAGATCCTGCCGGCGCAGTCCCAGGACCAGCTCGGCCTGCCGGTCTTCACCGGTGGCGACCCGGTTCCCGACGAGCCGGTGAAGTACGACCCGCGGCGCATGATGCGGGCCATCTACGACAAGGAGAAGGGCGGCGACTCCTACTGGATCGACCGCATGCTGGCCCGCAAGGGCGACGACCCGGCCGGCCCGTGGCTGATGAGCCGGGGCAGGGCGGCGTTCATGAAGGAGCACGACCCGTCGGTGATCGGGTTCGGCGGCAGCCTCGCCTACTGGGAGAGCATCGACAACCGCGACGCGTACGCCGTGGACCTGGGCACCGCCCTGCGGGAGAACGTCGCCGAGCGGCTGCAGACGCCCAGCCACTGGGAGGGCGTCTATACCGGCGACGGCCTGTCGGTCGTGGTCGAGAAGTTCATCACGCACGAGAACGTGCTGGTCACCACGCTCGCGATCACCAACACCGGCACGGCGAAACGCTCGGTGCCGGTGACCGTGACCTCGCCGTACGCGAAGACGGCGGACGGTGACCGGGAGCTGACCGGGGTGGTGACCGCCAAGAACCGGCTCACCACGATCTTTCCCCGGCTCAGCGGCGACGGCCTGAAGGTGGACGGCGCGGCGCTGAAGGGCACGCTGACCGTCGGCCCGGGCAGGACCGTGCGGACCAAGGTGCAGCTCGGGCTGGTCACCGAGGAGCTGCCGGGCTCCCGCGAGGAGTACGACGGCTACAAGGGACGCTCGCCGGAGAAGGCGCTGACCAGGCAGATGCAGGACTACAACGCCTGGTGGGCGGACAACGTGCCCTACATCGACGTGCCGGACGAGAACATCAAGAAGTTCGTCTACTACCGCTGGTGGCTGATGCGCTTCAACTTCCTCGACGCGGACATCCCGGGCAACGACTTCCAGTTCCCCACATCGGTCGAGGGCGCGCTCGGCTACAACAACGCGATCGTGCTGACCGTGCCGATGTTCATCCAGGACCTCAAGTATCTGCGCGACCCCGTCTACTCCTACGGGCCGTGGGTGTCGGCGGGTGAGGTCTCCAAGAACTCGAAGTACACCGACAACCCCGGCGACCCAGAGAACTGGAGCAACAGCTACACGCAGTACATCTCGGCCAGCGCGCTGGAGAGCTACCGGCTGCACGGCGGACAGCCCGGCATCCTGCGCAACCTGGCGCGGTACGCCGAGAAGGACGTCTACGGCCAGCTCAACGCGTACGACTCCAACAAGAACGGCGTCATCGAGTACGACTGGGAGGCGATGACGGGCAACGACGCGGACGCCGTGTCGTTCCACTACTACGGCGGCGCCAACGAGCGGGCCGAGGGCGCCTACGTCTACGCCAACGCGACGGCCGCCGCGAAGGCGTACGAGCTGATCGGCGACACCGCCAAGGCGGCCGAGCTGCGCGGCGTGGCCGACAAGGTCAAGAACGGCGTGCTGACGCTGCTGTGGGACGACAAGGACAAGGTGTTCAAGCACCGCGACCTGCGCACGGGCAACCTGATCCCGTGGAAGGAGTCCAACAACTACATCCCGTTCGCCACCGGGCTGGTGCCGGCCGACGAGCCGAAATACCGCGAGGCGCTGCGGCTGTGGACCGACCCCGCCGAGTATCCGATCTTCCCCTTCTACACGGCCAACCAGAAGGACAAGGCCGAGGCGGCGGCCCAGGGCAAGCCGGGGTCGAACAACTTCTCCCAGATCAACTCGACCCGGGACTTCTCGCTGTTCTCCAAGGCGCTGCACGAGTACTCCTCGCCGTACATCACCCCCGAGATGTACAAGCAGTTGCTCTACTGGAACGCCTGGGCGCAGTTCGTCGGCGGCGACACCCGCTGGCCGGACGCCAACGAGTTCTGGGCCAACTGGAACCCGCGGACCAAGAGCATCGACTACCGCTCCTGGATCCACCACACCATCCTCGGCAGCAGCAACTGGACGGTCATCGAGGACGTCATGGGGCTGCGCCCGCGTGACGACGCGAAGGTCGAGCTGTGGCCGGTGGACATCGGCTGGGACCACTTCACGGTCAACGACGTCGACTACCGGGGCCACGACCTGACGATCGTCTGGGACAAGCCGGACGGCGACGTGAAGTACCGGGGCGTGCCCGAGGGCTACTCGATCTTCATCGACGGCAGGCGCAAGGTCACCCTGGCGGGCCTGGCCCACGCCGTCTGGGACCCCGCGACAGGACGCGTCGAGGGCGGCACGGTGCTGCACAGCGAGGCCGCGCGCCGGCTCAAGGCGCCGACCGAGGTCAAGCTGAAGGGCGACAGGATCGAGGACCTCTTCGCCAAGGCCGGGGTGCCGCTCGACAGCGACGCGCCCAACCTGGTGAAGTCCGCCACCGCCTCGTACGGCGACCCGGCGGGCGCGGTGGACGGCTTCACGATCAACGAGCCCTACTGGGGGAGCAAGGGGTCGGGCAAGGCGTCCGACTGGCTGGAGGTGGACCTCGGCTCGGCGCGGCCCGTGGACGACGTGCGGCTGTACTTCTCCAACGACCGCAAGACGGGCGGATACAGCGAGCCCGCGCTCTACACGGTCCAGTACCTCGACGGGTCGGAGTGGAAGGACGTGCCCGGTCAGGCCAAGTCGCCGGTCTACCCCCGGGCCAACCTCAACGAGGTGCGCTTCCCGTCGATCACCACGGCGAAGCTGCGTGTGGTGGTCACCCACCGGCCGGGGTACGCCACCGGCCTGAAGGAGGTGCAGGCGTTCTCCACCGGTGGCCGGCCGCCGTCCGGGAAGAACCGGGCGCCGTACGCGCTGGTCGTCCAGGACGAGAGCGTGAACCGGCCGGGCCAGGTGCGCCTGAACGCGGTGGTCAAGGATGACGGGCTGCCGTCCGGGCAGCTGACCGCCGCCTGGGACGTCGTCGACGGGCCGGGTGAGGCGTTCTTCAGCGACCCGTCCGGCGCGACGGGCACGACGGTCTCGTTCACGAAGGCGGGCACCTACCGGGTGCGGCTGACCGCCACGGACGGCGCGCTGACGACCAGGACGACGGTCACCGTCACGGCGACCGAGCAGGCCGAGGACGTGAACGTCGCCGCGAACGCGACGCCCACCGCCTCCTACACCTCACCCTGGGAGAAGGTGAGCGCGGTCAACGACGGCATCGACCCGCCGCGGTCCAACGACGCCGTCAACCCCCGCTGGGGCACCTGGCCCCAGCAGGGCACGCAGTGGGTGCAGCTCGAATGGCCGGCGCCCGTGAAGGTGCACAAGTCGGACGTCTACTTCTTCGACGACGGTGGCGGCGTCCGGGTCCCCGCCTCCTGGAAGATCCAGTACTGGGACGGCGCCGCGTTCAAGGACATCCAGGCCGATTACCCCGTGGCCGCCGACACGTACAACACCGTGTCGTTCGACCCGGTGACCACGACCCGGCTGCGCGTGGTGCTCCAGTCGGGGCAGGGCTCGGTCGGACTGCTGGAGTGGAAGACGTACGCGGTGCGGCCCGACGGCGTGCGGCCCGTGCACGTGCCCACGCTGGTGAACACGCTGCCCGAGCTGCCGGCCTCCGTCGAGACGACGTACGCCGACGGCGGGCGGGGCACGGCCAAGGTCACCTGGCAGCCGGTCACGCTCGACCAGGTGAAGACCGGCGGCAGCAGCTTCACGGTCGCGGGCCTGGCCGAGGGGGTGCGCGACGCGGTCCACGCCACGGTCTACGTGCGCACCACCGACGCGGTCACCGTCACCTCGATCGCCGAGGAGAGCGTGACCACGCGGGCCGGAACGGCTCCGTCGCTGCCCGGCAGCGTCGTCGCCACCTACAACGACGGCTCGAAGGACAGCCGGGTGAAGGTCACGTGGGACGCGGTCGGTCCCGAGCGGTACGCCGCCCCGGGCACCTTCACCGTCACCGGCCACGTGGCAGGCAGCACGGTCGAGGCCAAGGCGGTGGTGACCGTCACCTGATCGGGGCAGCCCCCGGGCCCGCCTGACACGGCCCGGGGGCGTCACCGTCGGGTGGTGCTCTCCCACTGCAGTTCGCCCTTGACGACCTTCGGCCGCCAGCCGCGGATCGGCCTGCCGGTCTCCAGCGACCTCGTGGTCGCCTTCAGCAGCGCCAGGTAGGACGGCCACACCACGTCGCCCTCCAGCGTGATCCCCTCCTCGTTGAAGAACTCGCCGGTCTTCCCCGTACGTGTGTCGAGGAAGAGGTTCCCGCCGTCGTTGGCGTAGGCGAAGGGGATCAGGCGGCCGTGCCACCAGTAGCCGAGCGAGTCGTCCCCGATGTCGCACAGCATCTTCCACTCCGAGCGGATGTGCTTGGCGGACATCAGCTCGTAGAAGGGGGCGGGCCCGAACCCCCACGAGCCGCCGCCGTCGTGCCGCAACAGCGACGCGCGCAGGTCGTCGGGGAAGCGCAGCCCCATCGCCGCCTCCGACCTGGCGATGTCCAGGGGGCGGGCCGCAGGTCGCAGCAGCTTGTACGTCGCGGGCGCCTTCCGGGCCAGCCACCGCTCGATGCGCCGCCACACCGCGTTCACCTCGGCGGTGACGCGCGGCCCCGGCATCCGCACCCGGGGCGTACGACGGGCCGGCAGGCACCCGCCGGCCCGCCGTTCCTCGGCCGTCGGCTTCTCCGGGGTCGGCTCCACTGTGGGCGTGGGGGTGGGGGACGGCCGGGGGCCGCCGGCGCAGCCCGGCCGCACGGGGGCGGGGT
The DNA here is from genome assembly GCF_040644635.1 of Microbispora sp. NPDC046933. NCBI lineage: Bacteria > Bacillati > Actinomycetota > Actinomycetes > Streptosporangiales > Streptosporangiaceae > Microbispora > Microbispora sp. NPDC046933. Next base: position 235,505 of record NZ_JBEYWW010000009.1, read on the forward strand.
CTTCGGCCCAGCGCAGCTCGCAGCCCGCCGTGACCACCGGATACCAGTCCCGCAGCGCCTCACCCCGCTCCAGCGCGCCGGCCAGCGCCTCCAGCATCGCGACATGCGACGGCCAGCCCATCGGGCCGTCGTACCTCAGCTTCTCCTGCGACCTGGCCTCGCCCACGCGCCCCGTACGCGGCTCGACGAACAGCTCCTGGCCGCGGGCATCACTGCCGATGGCCAGGAGGCTGCCGTGCCACACCCCGTCCTCGGGGTCGGCCGCGTCCCGGTCGCCCTCCATCACCAGGTCCTGGCAGTTGCCCCAGTTGATGTAGTCGATATCGGACAGGTCGAGCAGCCCGTAGGAGGGCGGGAGCCGGAACCCCGAGCCCAGGTTGCCGTCGGCGCCGTCATGCCGCAGGTAGGAGGCGTACAGGTCGTCGGGCAGCCGGCGGTCGTGCGTGGCCTCCCAACGGGCGAGGTTCTGCGGGCCGGCGCCGAACTTGAGCTGCCGCAGCGTGGCCGAGGCGTGCGCGCCCAGCCAGCGTTCGACCCGGTCCCACGCCTGGTTCACGCGCGCGGCGACCGCAGGATCGGGCGTACGCGGGGTGTACGCGGGCTCGTCGCCCATGAAGACCGGCTCCTGCGTCTCCTTGGGCCAGGCGATGCTCTCGTCGTCGTCGTCCCACTGGACGGGCGGACAGCCGATGGCCTTCGCCTCCTCCGGGGTGAGCGCGTTGGCCTTCATCTCGGCTTCGAGCTCGGGATCGTCGCAGGACAGCGACACGGTGTCGCCCATGGACACGGAGGAGCACGTCACCGCGTCCTCCATGAGGTCCGGCTCGCCCGCGAGCCCTGCCATCAGGAGCACGGCCACGAGCGCCGGCGGCACGACGCGCGCCCATCGGGGTCCGACCACCCGCGCACCTTACCGATCTTGTCCGCCTTCGCGCCGGAAAATCGGCCTATATGCGTAAGTGCCAGCGCAGGACGTGCGCGGTCCGTTCGCCCAGCGCGTCGTACGCCTTCTCGACCAGCGCCGCCAACTCGCGGAGCCGCTCGGGTGGTCCCGCGTACGCGCCGGCCGCCTGCCGCGCGAGCCAGTCGTCCACACCGGCCCGGGCCTGCTCGCGGAGCGACTCGTCCGGCCCGGTCAGGAGAACGAGGTCGGCCTTGAGCGCGTTCCACACGCTCGTCCCGGCCAGCAGCCGGCGAGCCGCCCGTCGTACGTGCGGGGGACGGCCGCCGTCGAGCAACGGCCACAACCGGTCCTCCGGCGGAGGCGCGTCGCGGAGAGCCTTGGCGACGTGGCGGACGACGACCGGCGCGGGATCGACGAGCATCGCGGCGAGGTCGGCCCGCGTTCCCAGGCGGCACGCGGCGCGTACGGCCTCCGCCCGGACGCGCGGGCTCTCGTCGGCCAGATACGGCAGGACGATCCGGGCGTCGGCGGGAGTGCCGCATTCGCCCAGGCCGGCGACCAGGTCCCTGATGCCGTGCCGGGGCCCGCCGGCCAGGAGCCGGCGGTAGAACTCCGCCGGGTCGCCGCCCGCCCGCCGGACCGCCCACTGCGCGGTCAGCCGAACCACCGGGGAGCGGTCGCCGAGCATCCGCTCTCCGTGCTGCGGCGCGCCGAGCCGCACCAGGGCGGTCAGCGCCGTGGCGCGCACCCGGGCCGCTCGGTTCGCCAGGAGCAGCCGCAGCAGGTCGGGACGGTCCAGCCCGGCGACCGCCTCCGCGCACAGCGTCCGACAGGTCACGTCTTCCTCGTGCTGCGCCGCGTGAACCAGGTCCGCCTCGCCGAGACGCCCGCCGTCGAGGCAGGCCTGGTAGGCGAACCGGCGCGTGGGGATGTCGGCGCTGCTCCGCAGGGCCGTGAGGACCTCGTCGCTCGCCCGCGTGATCGCGTCACGCACCATGCGGACGACCGCTTCGCCGCGTCGCCGTCCCCCGAGCCGTACGGCGACCGGCGCGACGGTCTCCATGACGGTCGCGGTGGGCGCCGCGAGAACCTGGTCCAAGACGTCCGCCGCGGCCGACCGCACCTCGGGCACCCAGTCGGCGGCACGGATCACCAGGATCGGCAGCAGCCGCGGATCGTGGCGCATGGCGGAGTGCCGGACAGCGCGCTCCCGCTCGTGACCGTCGTGGGCGCAGGCTGCCGCCAGCACGGCGAGCGGGGTGTCCGATACCGCGGGCTTGCGACGCCGGCGCCACAGCCCGCGTGGCTCAGGCGCCGTAGCGACTGTGGGTGCTGCGTACCACGTCGAACGCCGGGCGGGGTCGAGTTCGGGCCACAGCCAGGGCGGGGCCGCCGCCAGGGCGTCGAGAGTGCGCTCGGCGTGCTCGCGATCGGCCGCCGCCCGGAGCAGTGCCGTCCACAGGTCCCACAACACGTAGAGGTGGCCCCGTGCGGCCCTGGCGATGAGCGTCTCGATGGGATCGACCACCTCACCCCCAGAAAGCCTCAAGGGAGGGCAATCCTGCGGCGGTAAGGTCCTTATCCAGCCAGGAGGGTTCTCCGGCGTAGGCGGCAGCCCAAGCATGTGCCATCGAGTCAGCTTCCGGCCGGAGAGAGACTATGACCGTCTCTCGCGCCAAATGCGGCCCCAGGAGGCGTCGCAGCAGTGCGCCGTTTGACGTCTCGACAGTCATTTCTTCTACGGCCCGATTTGTGGCTCCAATGGAAACAGTCAGACCCCAGCTACAAATAACGCCATACAAATGCGGTGCGACGGAGACAACTGGCTGGAGAAGATCATGGAGGAGCGCCACTCGCTCGGATCCTGCCGTACGCGCCCAGTCTGTGAACTGAAACAAACCGTCAAGCGCGTCGAGTCGGAGCCACGTTGGAGTTGGTCCGAGGCTTTGGAGGGCCTTCACTCTAACCGCATGACGAAGGCGGTGGGCGATGTCACGTTCGCGTGGGACCCCCCGGAACGTGACGGTTCCATTTGGAACGTGGGCTCACCTGCGGCAGCGCGAAGCCGCAGCCCTAGCATCAGAAACTGCGGGAGGGCGGCACGGTGAGACGCAAACAACATCATTTCCGCAGGTAACCGCCCACGCTTCCGATACTGCCGTCGAACCCAGGAGGGACCGAGCGTGTCCTCAAGCAGATGAAGTACGTGTTCGAGTGCGAGCTTGCCCGCATCGCTGAGTCCGGGATTATCGATGAAGCGCTGCAGTAGATCCCATTCAGGCAAGTCAACGTCCATAGGGACCAGCATGAGGCTTGGGCCACTCAACTGCCATCAGTTTCCCCGGCAATCACAAACCGTCTACCGGAGAGAAGCGGTGCTCATGCTGACGGTCTGCCATCATTCTGTCGTCAGCTTGCCGTCACAACCGCTCATGATGATGGCCGGCACTCGGCCGGCTCCACCGCCGATCCAGATCGTGCGGAGGCCCGCGGCTCGTCCACCGGCTATGCCGGTGGTGGGGTTGTCGCCGATCACCCAAGAACTCCGCATCCAGTTCGATGCGGCATGGCCGTTCACTCCGGGCGTGCCCGACGGTCCCGCCCCTCCACCACCGGGCGCCCGAGCAGCCTGTCGATACTGCGGCGCTCGCGTTTTGTGGGACGCCCCGCGCCACGAGCCCGGACGGCCACCGTCACGGCCTCCTCGCGTGGAGGAGGCGGAGGGCTCTTGTCGACGTAGCACTCGGCGGCCACGGGGGCGCCGACGCGCTTGGTGATGATGCGGGAGACGACCACAATGCGTTCGCGCCCCTCGTGCCGCAGACGGACCTCGTCACCGACCCGGACGACGTGTGCGGGCTTGACCCGCACACCGTTGACGCGGACGTGACCGCCCCGGCAGGCGTCGGACGCGATCGAACGAGTCCTGGTCAGCCGTACTGACCAGATCCAGATGTCCACCCGCGCGCTCACCTGCTCACCCGACACCCCGCCACTGTACTGAGAACGGCGCGATCGCCGGCAGGCAAGCCCGCCTGGCCAAGGGCAAGCTGAGCTCGGCCCCGCTGCCCCTTTCACCCGCCTGCTGAAGGATCGTGAGCAGCGGCGACTGGTCATCGGGGCTTGGGTCCATATACTTCCCATCAGGGTGTGGTCGCGCCGAGTGTTCTCGCTTGCAGGGTATTCAGCTGCTTCTTGTCTGGTGGCGGGCGTGGTTGATGACGGAACCGTGGTGGGGCGGGTCGCTGCGATCCTGGACGCGGTCGCCTCCGCAAGCGGACCCCTGCCGCTGGCGGAGCTGACCCGGCGGACGGGCATTCCCAAACCGACGGTACGGCGGATCGCCGCCAGCCTCGTGTCGCGCGGGCTACTGAACCGGGCCGACGACGGGTATGTGCCGGGCGGCACGCTGGCGCGGTACGGGCTGCATGCCCTGGCGCGGCATCCGGCAGCGCTCGCGGCGCAGCCCGTCCTCGCAGACCTGCGCCAGCGGGCGCCCGGCGGAATCGCCTGGTTGAGTACCGTGCACGGCGGGGCGCTCACCCTTACCGGAGCCACCTGCGGACGGGAGCACCACGCAGCGATCCGCGCCAGGTGGCCGACGGCGGAGTTGATCGGCTCCAGCGTCGTCCTCGTCGCCGGATGTCGCCTGGAGATCGCGCATCAACCCGAGCGGGCCGCCCGGATCCTGTCCGCCGGATGGCGGCGGCTCACGCCGTACTCTGTCACCGACCCGCGCCGGATGCGGTCCTTGCTCGCCGAGGCCCGCGACACCGGCGTCGCGCGGGAAGACGAGCAGACGCGGCTCGGCTGGAGTTGCCTCGCAGCGGTGCTCCGCGGCCCTGGAGGAGCCGTCACCGGCATCCTCGGGATCGCCGGGCGCACCGGCTCGCTGGCCGCCCCCGCCCTGCGCGCCGCCCTGGTACGGCAGGCGGCGGACCTGGAGGCCGAACTCCGCGCGACCGGCCTTCCGCAGGAAGCGCTGCCCGCGGGTCACTGAGTGACCCGGCCGCCTTGTCGGCGTGCGGTGCCCATCCCCATCCTGAATCCGGCGATGCGGCAGGGCATGGGAGGGCGTGCGTGTTTCCGGATCCGGGTCAACGGGCAGCGAGGCAGGCCCAGCAGGAACACCAGCGAGGGGTCAACCAGAGGTTCAGCGACTTCCGGCCGCCCCGCCGGGGAGGGTGCATGTCCTTCCTCATCCTGGTCGCGGTGGCTCTCGCGGCACTCGGCTGGGCCAGCGCGCACGGCTACACCCCCGCCACGATCATCCGTGACATCCAGCACTTCGTCACGACGCCGCCGACCCCGGACGTGCCAGGGGACGGGAGCGGCGGCTGACCCGGCGAGGCGGCCTTCATCGCCCTCACCATCAGCATCGGCGTCACCGCGCACGGCGAGGCCGACCTGGCGGCCGGAACCCTTGCGGTGCTTCATGCCCGCCATGATGTCCGCGTGCCCGCCGGGAATCGATCGGTTTATCCGGCGCCCACAGCACGTGCCGCCGGCCCGGCCCAGTCCCATGATCTGGAAATGGACGCCGTGACCACCTCGGGCGACCCGGTCCGCGTAACTCCTCAAAACGCGGAGAGGCCTCTCCCGGTAAAGTCCTCATAAGATCGTTGCCGACCGTGACCTTTTTGTCGTGGCGACTCCCGGTCACCGTCGTAATTCATTGGATGTTCACCGATGGGCGCCTGAGGTGCGCGAGTTTGCCTTGTGCAATCGTGACGCGCGTCTGGCGCCGGGCCTGCGGACACTACGCACTGTGAGCGGCTGTCAAAGCCGGCCGCGCCGACCCGCCTCGGAAGTGGTGAATTTCACACCGGATTACCTCCCCGCATTTTTTCGGCATCCCGTTCGCCCGTGATTTCGGATGGCATGGAAATGTGTGGCCACGCCGGGATATTCCATGCGGAGAGCGTCCGTGATAAAAACGCCTCTCGGCGCGAGTAATCGCCGGATGATCGGGGCGATCGTCTTACTCGAATCTCCGAAGGCCGCCGGCCGCAGGGAGGTCGTGACATGTTCAACCGTAGATATCGGGGGGCCGTGGAGCAGGCGGCGGCGACCGCCGCGGAGCGGCTCCTGCAGGCGGGCAGGCTGCTGCACCGGGCGGAGACGACGCCGGACCTGCGGGCTCTGTACCGGACCGATCAGGGCGTCAACGACGCTCCCTACCGGGAGCGGTGGGCGCACGACAGAGTCGTGCGCTCGACACATGGGGTGAACTGCACCGGGTCGTGCTCGTGGAAGGTGTACGTCAAGGACGGCCTGATCACGTGGGAGACGCAGCAGACCGACTACCCGAGCGTGGGCCCCGACCGGCCGGAGTACGAGCCGCGGGGCTGCCCGCGCGGAGCCGCGTTCTCCTGGTACACCTACTCGCCCACCCGCGTGCGGTACCCGCACGCCCGGGGAGTGCTCGTGGAGATGTACCGCGAGGCCAGGGCGCGGCTGGGGGATCCCGTGGCGGCGTGGGAGGAGATCACCACCGATCCCGCGAAGCGGCGGCGATACCAGGCGGCCCGCGGCAAGGGGGGCCTGGTACGGATCGGATGGGAGGAGGCGCTGGAGATCGCGGCCGCGGCCCACGTCCACACGATCAGGACCTACGGGCCGGACCGGGTCGCCGGTTTCTCCCCGATTCCGGCGATGTCGATGGCGTCGCACGCCGTGGGCGCGCGTTTCATGTCGCTCATCGGGGCCCCGATGCTGTCGTTCTACGACTGGTACGCCGACCTGCCCATCGCGTCGCCCCAGGTGTTCGGCGACCAGACGGACGTGCCGGAGTCGGCCGACTGGTGGGACGCGGCCTACCTGCTGCTGTGGGGGTCCAACGTCCCGGTGACGCGTACGCCGGACGCGCACTGGATGGCCGAGGCGAGGTATCGCGGGCAGAAGGTGATCGTCGTCTCGCCGGACTACTCCGACGCCACCAAGTTCGCCGACGAGTGGCTGCATCCCCATCCGGGGACCGACGCCGCGGTGGCCATGGCGATGGGGCACGTGATCCTCACGGAGTGCTTCGTCCGCAGGCAGGTGCCGTACTTCGCCGACTACGTCAAGCGCTTCACCGATCTGCCGTTCCTGGTGACGTTGCAGGAGCACGAGGACGGCGGCTACGTGCAGGGCAAGTTCGTCACCGCGGCGGACGCCGGGCTCGGCGCCGACGAGGGCGCCGCGTGGCGGCCGGTGCTCGTGGACGCGCGGCGGGACGTTCCCGTCGTCCCCGGCGGGACCCTCGGCGACCGGTGGGACGAGGACCGCGCCGGGCGGTGGACCCTGGACCTCGGCGACGTCGACCCGCTGCTCAGCCTGTACGGCGAGGGCGGTGAGGGTGGTGAGGGCGTCGAGAGCGTCGAGAGCGTCGAGGTGGTGTTGCCGCGCTTCGACGACCCGTCGGGTGTGGTCCGGCGCGGGGTGCCGGTCCGGCGGGTGGCCGGGCGGGTGGTGACCACCGTGTTCGACCTGCTGCTCGCGCAGTACGGGGTGGCCCGGCCGGGGCTGCCCGGGCGGTGGCCGACGGGCTACGACGACCCGTCCCTCCCGTGTACGCCCGCCTGGCAGGAGCAGATCACTTCGGTGCCCGCCGGGCAGGTGGCCCGCATCGCCAGGGAGTTCGCCACGACGGCGGAGAAGACCGGCGGCAGGGCGATGATCGTGATGGGGGCGGGGACCAACCACTGGTTCCATTCCGACACGATCTACCGGTCCTTCCTCTCGCTGCTGCTGCTGACCGGCTGCCAGGGAGTCAACGGCGGCGGCTGGGCGCACTACGTCGGGCAGGAGAAGGTCAGGCCGTTCACGGGCTGGCAGCAGCTCGCGACGGCCGCCGACTGGGTGCGGCCGTCCCGGCAGATGGCCGGCACGCCGTACTGGTATCTGCACACCTGCCAGTGGCGGTACGAGAGCTTCTCGGCCGCGGCGCTGTCGAGCGCCGCGGGCCCCGGGCTGTTCGCCGGCAGGCACACCGTCGACCTGCTCGCGCAGTCGGCCCGGCTGGGCTGGATGCCGTCGTATCCGACCTTCTCCGTCAACCCGCTGACGCTGGGCGAGCAGGCCAGGGCGAGCGGCCGCGATCCCGCCAGATGGGTGGCCGACGAGGTCGCGGCCGGCCGGCTGGGTTTCGCGTGCGAGGACCCGGACGCGCCGGGGAACTGGCCGCGGGTGCTGACGGTGTGGCGGGCCAACCTGATCGGATCGTCGGCCAAGGGCAACGAGTATTTCCTGCGCCATCTGCTGGGGGCGCAGGACGGCGCGAGCGCGCGGGAGGCTCCGCCGGAGGCGCGCCCGCGGGACGTCGCGTGGCGTGACGACGCGCCGCTCGGCAAGCTCGACCTGCTGCTCGCCCTGGATTTCCGGATGACCTCGACCACGCTGTTCGCCGATCTGGTGCTCCCGGCGGCGACCTGGTACGAGAAGCACGACCTGTCGAGCACGGACCTGCATCCGTACGTGCACGCCTTCTCCCCGGCGATCAGCCCGCCCTGGCAGGCGCGCACCGATTTCGAGATCTTCCACGGGCTGGCCCGCAAGCTCGGCGAGCTGGCGGCGGGCCGCCTCGACGTCGCCTACGACCTGGTGGCCACCGCCTTGCAGCACGACACCCCCGCCGAGACGGCTCAGCCCGGCGGCCGGGTGCCGGACTGGCGGGAAGCCGGATGTCCGGCCGAGCCGGGCCGTAACCTTCCGGCGTTCTCCCTGGTGGAGCGGGACTACACCGCGATCGCCGACAAGCTGGGGACGTTCGGCCCGCTGGCGGAGAAGCTGGGCATGACGGTGAAGGGCGTCACCGTCAAGGCGGGGCCGGAGGCGGCCTGGCTGGCCGCGCGGTGCGGCCGGGCGGACTCGGGACCGGCGGCGGGCAGGCCGCTGCTCGACACCGACGTCAAGCTCTGCGAAGCCATCCTGGCGTTGTCGGGCACCACGAACGGGCGCATCGCGGCGGAGGGCTTCGCCGCGCTGGACCGCCGCTGCGGAACGTCGTCGAAGCTGGCGGAGCTGGGCGCCTCGGTGGCGGAGCGCAGGACGGTCTTCTCGGACACCCAGGACCGGCCGGTGTTCGCGGGGACGAGCTTCGAGTGGTCGGGCAAGGAGGCCGCGGACCGCCGATACGCGCCGTTCACCATCAACGTGGAACACGGCAAGCCGTGGCACACCCTGACCGGGCGCCAGCACTTCTATCTCGATCACGACTGGATCGCCGAGCTCGGCGAGCAACTGCCGATCTACCGGCCGCCCCTGGACATGGCGGCGCTGGGCGAGTCCGGGCCGGGCGCCCCCGGCGAGGGGCGTTCCGTCCGCGTCCGCTATCTCACGCCGCACTCGAAGTGGTCCATCCACTCGGAATACCAGGAGAACCTGCTGATGCAGACGCTGGCCCGCGGCGGCCCGGTCATCTGGATCAGCGTGCAGGACGCCGAGGCGATCGGGGTCGCGGACAACGACTGGATCGAGGCGGTCAACGCCAACGGCGTCGTGGTCGCCCGCGCGGTGGTCTCGCACCGCATCCCCCAGGGCACCGTGTTCATGTACCACGTGCAGGAGCGCCTGGTGAACGTGCCGAAGTCGCAGGCCACCGGCCGCCGCGGCGGCGTGCACAACGCGCTGACGAAGCTGCTGATCAAGCCGAGCCATCTCATCGGCGGGTACGGCCAGCTGTGCTTCGCCCCCAACTACTACGGCCCGACGGGCAACCAGCGCGACGCGGTGACCGTCGTACGCCGCCGCTCCCAGGAGGTGAGCTACTGATGCGGGTGATGGCCCAGATCGCCATGGTGATGAATCTGGACAAGTGCATCGGTTGCCACACGTGTTCGGTGACCTGCAAGCAGACCTGGACCAACCGTGCGGGCACCGAGTACGTCTGGTTCAACAACGTCGAGACCCGCCCGGGGCAGGGGTATCCGCGCGGCTACGAGGACCAGGACAGGTGGAAGGGCGGCTGGCGGCTCGCGCACGGCCGGCTGGTGCCCCGGGCCGGGGGCAGGGCCCGGCGGCTGGCCCGCCTGTTCGCCAATCCCGAGCTTCCCCTGCTGGACGACTACTACCAGCCGTGGACCTACGACTACGACAACCTGACCAGCGCGCCGCTCGGTGAGGACGTGCCCACCGCCCCGCCCCGCTCGCTGGTGGACGGGCGGCCGATGGCCGTCACCTGGGGTCCGAACTGGGACGACGACCTGGGCGGCGGGCCCGGGCACCTGGCGGGCGACCCGGTGCTGCGGAAGATCAGCGACGATGTGCGGTTGCAGTACGAAGAGTCCTTCATGTTCTATCTGCCGCGCATCTGCGAGCACTGCCTCAATCCGTCGTGCGTCGCCGCCTGCCCGTCCGGCGCTCTGTACAAGCGGGTGGAGGACGGCATCGTGCTGGTCGACCAGGACCGGTGCCGGGGCTGGCGCATGTGCGTGACCGGGTGTCCGTACAAGAAGGTGTACTTCAACCACCAGACCGGCAAGGCCGAGAAGTGCACGTTGTGCTACCCGCGGGTGGAGGCCGGGGAACCGACGGTGTGCTCGGAGACGTGCGTCGGCCGGCTGCGCTACCTCGGTGTCATCCTCTACGACGCCGACAGGGTGGGCGAGGCCGCCTCGGTGCCGCGTGAGGAGGATCTCTACCCCGCCCAGCTCGGCTGCTTCCTCGACCCCGGAGACCCGGCCGTCGCCTCGGCCGCCGAGGCGTCCGGCATCCCGCACGAGTGGGTGGAGGCGGCACGCAGGTCGCCGGTGTACTCGCTCATCTCCCGGTATCGCGTCGCGCTGCCGCTGCACCCGGAATACCGGACCATGCCGATGGTCTGGTACGTGCCGCCGCTGTCGCCGATCGTGGACGCGCTGGCCGGCACCGGTCACGACGGCGAGGACGTGGGGAACCTGTTCGGCGCGATCGAGTCCCTGCGCATTCCGCTCGGTTATCTGGCCGGGCTGTTCACGGCGGGCGACATCGCGCCGGTGGAGGCGGCGCTGCGCAGGCTGGCGGCGATGCGGGCGCACATGCGCAGGCTCAACCTCGGCGAGGACGCGGACCCCGGCATCGCGGCGCGGGTGGACATGGAACCGGCCGAGATCGAGCGGATGTACCGCCTGCTGGCGCTGGCCAAGTACGACGAGCGGTACGTCATCCCCACGGCGTACGCCGCCAGGACCGGCGGTGACGACGCCGCCCACGGGTGCGGCCTGGAGACGCCCGGCGGGCCCGGCATGCTGGAGACGGGCGCCGGGGCCGCCGCCTTCCACGCTCCGCCGCGCGCCGAGGGCGACGACCGGCTGCGCGGGCGGATCAACCTGCTGAACTGGGACGGCAAGGGGCTGCCCGCGGGTCTGTTCCCGCCGCGTACGGAGGGCGGGCGGTGACGCGGCCCGCCGTACGCCAGGCGGCCTCCCTGCTGCTCGTCTACCCCGGCGACGACTGGCCGTCGCGGCTGTCGCTGGTGGAGCAAACGCTTGGCGCGCTGCCCCGTCAGGCGGCCACGGCACTGGGCAGGTTCTGCGCGGGTGCCGCCGGGGCCGACCCGATCCGGTTCGCCGCCGACTACGTGGCGACGTTCGATCGCAGCCGCCGCCGCACCCTTTACATGACCTACTACGCCGACGGCGACACCCGCCGGAGGGGCATGTCGCTCGCCCGGGTCAAATCCGTGTACCGAGCCGCCGGCTGGCGGCCCGACGACACCGAGCTCCCGGACTTCCTGCCCGTCATGCTCGAGTTCTCCGCCCGCTGCCCCGAGCCCGGAGAGTCGCTCCTCCGGGAGCACGTCCCGGGTCTGCGCCGGCTGAGGTCGGCCCTGGACGACTTCGGCAGCCCCTATGCCGACGTGGTGGAGGCGGTGCTGACCACCCTGCCGGAGGCGGCGCCCGCGCGGCGCCGCCGGGCCGGGGAGACGACCGCCGAGGCCGATCCGCCGGTCGAGCACGTGGGATTGGACGCGGGTCCGGGCGCGGGATTGGACACGGGATTGGACGCGGGATTGGACGCCTACTCCGCCGGACCGCGAGGAGGCCACCGGTGAGACATCTGCAGATCGCCCTGTGGGGAGTCCTGCCCTACCTGGTGCTGGTCCTGTTCGTGGCGGGATCGATCTGGCGCTATCGCTACGACCGTTTCGGGCTGACGACCCGCTCCAGCCAGTTGCACGAGAGCCGTCTGCTGAGCGTCGGGGGCCCGATCTTCCACTTCGGGCTGCTGTTCGTCGTCGCCGGCCATGTGATCGGGATGCTGGTGCCCGAGAGCGTGACGAACGCGCTGCGGCTGCCCGAGTCCGTCTATCGGGAGAACGCGCTGGTGGTCGGCGGCGCGGCCGGTCTGGCCGCCGTCGCGGGGCTGGCGATCCTGCTGTGGCGGCGGTTGCGGGTGCCCGCTGTGCGCCGGACCACCAGCCGCGGCGACCGCCTGCTCTACCCGGTGCTGGTGACCGTCCTGCTGGCCGGGCTGTGGACGACCCTGGTCGGGTCGACCACCGGCTCCTACGACTACCGCCTCGGGGTCTCGGTGTGGTTCCGCACGCTGTTCGTGCTGGACCCCGACGTGTCCGCCATGGCGCACGCGCCGTTCGTGTTCCAGTTCCACACCGCGGCCGGGATGCTGCTGTTCGCGCTCTGGCCGTTCAGCCGCCTGGTGCACGCCTTCGCGGCTCCCCTGGGCTACCTCGTGCGTCCGTACATCGTCTATCGGTCACGTGGCGCGTCCGCCGGCGTACGCGCCGGTCGCGGTGTCGCACGGTGACCATGCCGCCGCCGCGCGTCGTACCGCCGCGACGGAAGGCCGCCCGGCAGGCGGTCGGCACGGCGGTCCAAGCCGCCCTGTGCATTGCCGTCCCCGCCGTGATCGCGTGCCTGACCGGCCAGCCGTTCGTCTTCCCCTCCCTGGGACCGACCATCTTCCTGGCGTTGACCGCCGCCTCCGCCCCCACCGCGAGCCCCCGGAACACCGTCCTGGGACACCTGGTGAGCGCGACGGCCGGGTACACGGCGCTGACGGTCACCGGGCTCACCCGTGCCGGGGCCAACCTCTCCCACCCCGACGGGCGCAGGGTCGCCGCTGTCGCGGTCGCTCTGCTCCTGGCCTCGGCCGGCATGCTGCTCGGCGACGTGTGGCATCCGCCCGGTGGCGCGACGACACTCATCGTCGCGCTCGGGTTGCTGCGCACGCCCAGCCAGTTGCTCGTCCTGATGGCGGCCGTGATCACCACGAGCGGTGTGCTCGTGGCCGTCAACCGGTTGTGCGGGCGTCTCTATCCGGTGTGGGCCGTCCGCCTTCCTCCCGAACCGCCGAAGGCCGCTTAGCGCCCGCGCGGCCGTTCGGGGAGACTGATGCACGTGGACGTCTCGACAGGGAGCATCGCGGCGGGGCGGCTCACGCTGTGGCCGCTGACCGCGCAGGACGCGGACGAGATGGCGGAGGTGCTGGCGGGGGAGGAGCTGTACGCCTTCATCGGCGGCGCCCCGCCCACCCCGCCGGAGCTACGCGCCCGATACGCCGCGCTCGAAGCCCGCCGATCCCCCGACGGGCGGCAGGAGTGGCTCAACTGGGTCACCCGCCGCGACGCCGACGGGCGGGCGGTCGGCTACGTCCAGGCGACCGTGGTGGACGAGGGGCGGCGGGCCGAGGTCGCGTGGGTGGTGGGGACCGCCTGGCAGGGCCGGGGGTATGCCTCGGAGGCGGCGACCGCCCTGGCCGGGTGGCTGCGTGCGCGCGGCGTCGCCCGGATCGAGGCCCACATCCATCCCGATCACCACGCGTCCATGACGGTGGCCGGCCGGATCGGCCTGCTGCCCACCGATCGCGTCGAGGACGGCGAGCGCCTGTGGGCCTGGGACCGGCCGGCCTGAGAGGCCGGGTTCCGCCGTCGGTCCCTCTTCTCCTTGCGGGTGGTCACGGGCGGGCGGCGTGCGTCGCGGACGGCTCGTCCAGCGGCGCGGAGCGCGACCGCGTACGGCCGGGTAGGAACACCGCCGCCGCCAGCCCTACAGCGGTGAGCGCGAGCATCCAGGTCAGGGCCGGGGCGAAGCCGCTCGCCTGGAGGACGACGGCCATCAACGCCGTGCCTGTGCCCGCCCCGACTCGCTGGATGACGTTCCCCGCGCTGGTCGCACCCGGGATGTCGGCCGGGCGCAGGGTTTTGTAGAGGGCGACGGCGACCGGCAGGCTGCCGACGCCGAAGCCGATGCCCCGGACGAGGAGCGCCGCACCCAGCAGCGTCGTGCCGGTGTCCGCGCCGGCGAAGGCGAAGGGCACGGTGCCCGCGACGGCGACGGCCATCCCCGCGAGTACGAGCGGGCGGGGCGGCAGGCGGTCGGCGTACCGTCCGGCCAGCAGGAAGGCCAGGGCGAGCCCGACGCTCTGCGGGGCGAGCACGAGCCCGGCGTCGAACGCGGACAGTCCGCGAACCCGCTGGTAGTACAGCGGCAGCAGGAACATCGGCCCCCAGGTCGTGACGCCGAGGACGAACATCATCAGTGCACTGCCTCTGAAGGAGTGGTCGGCGAACAGCCGCAGGTCGATGAGGCTCGCCCCGCCCCTGCGGGCGGAGTGCAGGATGAACGCGGCCAGCAGCACTCCGCCTACGGCGGCACCTGTCACCGTGTCGGCCTGGATGGACGCGCCGGAGCCGCCGTCGAGGCCGGACAGAGCGTAGAGGAGGGCGACCACGGCTGCCGGGAGCAGGGCGAGCCCGACGCGGTCGAGCGGCCGGTCGGAGCGTTCGCCGTCCGAGGGGAACCACCGCAGGGCCATCGCCGTCGACGCGAGCACGATCGGAACATTGACGAAGAAGATCCACCGCCAGCCCGGGCCGTCGATCAGCAGACCGCCCAGCAGCGGTCCCGAGACGGGAGCCAGCTGGCCGACCAGACCGACGACGCCCATCGCACGTCCCAGGCGATCCGGCCCCGCGGCGCGGGCCATCGCGAGCTGCGTCAACGGGAGGATCATGCCGCCACCCAGCCCTTGGAGCGCGCGGAAGGCGATCAGGGAGCCGGCCGACCAGGCCGCTCCGCACAGCACGGAGCCGAGCAGGAACAGGCCGAGCGACGTCAGCCACATGGCACGGACGCCGAACCGGGCGGCCGACCACCCCACGAGCGGGATCACCGCGGCCATCGCCAGCACGTACGCCGTGGTGACCCACTGGATCACCGTCACGGCCGCCCCCAGCTCGCGGCGCAGCCCGTCGAGCGCGACCGCGACGATCGTGGTGTCGAGCAGAGCGGCGATCGCGCCGGTCAGCAGGGTGACGGTCACCGGCACGAGCCTCGCTCTCTCACGGCTCGTCATGGGATCAGCAGCGTCTTCCCGATCGTCTCCCGGGCCTCGATGGCTCGATGCGCCTCGTCGGCCCGGGCGAGCGGGTAGGTCTGACCGACGATCGGACGCAGCCGGCCGGCCGCCGCGTGGGCGAGTGCTTCCTCCGTCAGCGCCCGGATCTCGGCCGCGCTCGGTACGCCGCCTGAGGGGACGAGCGTCACTCGCTCGCCGGGCTCGGTGAAGGAGCCGCTCGCCATGCCGTAGACGCTCACCCGGCCGCCCGGCCGTACGGCTGCGAGGGCCTGCGCGCCGATCCGCCCGCCGACCCCGTCGAAGACGAGGTCGACGCCCGTGCCTCCGGTGGCCTCGATCACGTCGCGCTCCCAGCCCGGCCGGGAGTAGTCGACGTAGGCGACCGCGCCGAGTGAGGTCACGAGCTCGCCCTTGGCCGTGCCGCGGGCCGCTCCGATCACCTTGGCGCCCGATTCGGTCGCGAGTTGCACCAGTAGGGTGCCGACCCCGCCCCCAGCGGCCTCGACGAGCACCCACTCGCCCGCCTTCACCTCCGCCGACCGGTGCAGCAAGACCGCCGTACGACCGTCGGCGAGCAACGCGACCGCGTCACGCAGTGACACACCGGCGGGGACCGGTACGGCGTCGCCGGCGTCGGCGACGGCGAGCTCGGCGTAGCCGCCGGTGCCGCCGGTCGTGGTCACCACGGTTGCCCCGTCGAGGCCGGGATCGGCTTGCGGGCCCACCGCGACGACTCGCCCGCCGACGCCGTTGCCCGGAATCCGGGGCAGGGACGGCCGTCGCATGGCCCCCGGCCCGCGCCCGGCCCGTACCTGCGTCTCGACGAACGTGATGCCGGCGTACTCGACCGCCACGAGCACCTGGCCGGGCCCCGGCACCGGGTCGTCGACCTCCTCGAACCGGAGAACCTCAGGCCCGCCGAACCGCTCCATCACCACCGCGCGCATGACGCGCCCCCTCTCACCAATCGGAGCGAAATGCTCCGTTTGGTGGGACCATATAACGGAGCGTTTCGCTCCGCAACGGGGCTACAATCGAGGGCCATGACGGACGGTAGGCGGCGCGCCCCCCGGCAGGCGGAGGCGGAGCGGAACGACCGCGCCCTGCTCCGGGCGGCGCGCGAGGTGCTGGCCGTGGACGGCGCCCACGCGTCGGTGGCGGCGATCGCGGCACGGGCCGGGGTGGGGATCGGCAGCCTCTACCGTCGCTACCGGACCAAGGAGGAGCTCTTCCAGCGGCTCGCCACGCTCTCCCTCGACGAGACGAACGAGGCCGCGGAGCGGGGCCTCGCCGACGACGACCCGTGGGCCGGGCTGGCCGGCTTCATCAGGTCCTGCGTCGAGTTCCGTCAGGGATCGCTCGGGCCCGTCGCCGGGAGCATCGAGGTGACGGAGGAGATGTGGGCCAAGTACGCCCGCGGTGAGGAGTTGCTCGCCGCGCTCGTGGCCAGGGCCCACGAGGCCGGCGTCCTGAGACCTGACGTCACCCCTGTCGACGTCTCTCTCCTGATCGAGCAGCTCGGCACCTCGCCCGTGCTCGATCAGCTCCGCGTGCAGGGCCGCGACGACCTGATCGCGGAGGCGGCGAACGCGCACGACCGGCTCATCGCGATCGCGCTGGACGGCCTGCGCGCCGTCCATACACGGCCGCTTCCCGGCGACCCGCCCGGCAACCGGCTCTTCACCGAACGGTGGGCTCTCCGCCCTGATGCCTGTCCGCCGTCTCCGCGCCGTCGCCGGTCGGCTTCGGGCTGATTTGATGGAGTCTTCGGCGTTCCTCAGGAGGCGGGCGTGGAGACGGCGGAGTGGTACCGGTATTTCGCGGAGCGCGAGGTCAGGGGGCACAGCCCGGCCTACGAGGCGCTGGCCCTCGGGATCGCCGCCGACCCGGGGCTGCTCGAACTGATCGACGGCCTGCCGGAGCCGAAGCGGCAGCCGAACCTGCTGCTGGCGGCGGTCCGGTTCCTGGGCGGGCCGTACGACGAGTTCGGCGGCTTCCGGGAGTGGGCCGTGCGCCACTGGGCCGAGGTGCGGGAGACGATGCTCGCCCGGCGGACGCAGACGAACGAGGCGGGCCGGTGCGCGAGCCTGCTGCCCGTGCTGGCGGCGCTGCCGCAGCCGCTGGCCCTGGTGGAGGTGGGGGCGTCGGCGGGGCTGTGCCTCTACCCGGACCGCTACCGCTACCGCTACGACGACGGGCCCGAGATCGGACCGGCCGAAAGCCCGGTCCTGCTCACCTGCCGGACCAACGGGAAGGCGCCGGTGCCGGGGAGCCTCCCCGAGGTCGTGTGGCGGGCCGGGCTGGATCTCGACCCGATCGACGTACGCGACGACGAGGCCGTGCGCTGGCTGGAGTGCCTGGTGTGGCCGGAGCAGGAGGACCGGCTGGCGCGGCTGCGCGGGGCGGTGCGGATGGCGAGGCAGGACCCGCCGCGCCTGGTGCGCGGGGACGCCGCGGCCGCCCTGCCCGATCTCGTCGCCGCCGCGCCCGCCAGGGCGACGGTCGTCGTCTTCCACAGCGCGGTCATGCCTTATCTGGACCCCGAGGCGCGGGAGCGGTTCGTGGCACTCGTACGCAGCCTCCCGGTGCGGTGGATCTCCAATGAGGGCTCGCCGCGGCTGCCCTCGTTGCTTCAGAAGCTGACGGCCGAGCTGCCGGAAGGGCGGCTGGCGTTCCTGCCCGCGCTCGACGGGGAGCCGCTCGCGATGGCCGGGCCGCACGGCGAGTGGCTGGACTGGCTCGCCTGAGGAGCCTCACCAGGTGAGCCACAGGGCCTCCGGGCCCCTGTGGATGAGCGTGGGGGCCATGACGACCGGCCGGTCCGCCGCGAGCCGCAGCCCGGGCAGCCGCCGGGTCAGGGTCTCCAGCGTGATCCGCACCTGTTCGCGGGCGAGCTGCGCCCCCGGGCAGGAGTGCACGCCGTGCCCGAAGGCGAGATGGCGCCGGGCGCGCCGGGTGACGTCGAAGTCGCCGGGCCGGTCGTGCCTGGCCTCGTCCCTGTTGGCGGAGCCGTACGCGACCAGGACGGTGGCGCCTTCCGGCAGGTCGGTGCCGGCGATCGTCACCGGCCGGGTGGTGACGCGGCGGAACGCCTGGACGGGGGCGTCGTGCCGGGCGGCCTCCTCGACCGCGTCGGGGATCAGCTCGGGCCGGGCGCACAGCAGCTCCCACTGCTCGGGATGCCGCAGCAGACGCAGCACCGCGGTGCAGATCAGGGCCGTCGTGGTGAGGTGACCGGCGATCAGCAGGTTCTGCAGGTTCGACACCAGCTCCGCCCGCTGCTCCCGCGTCAGCGGCCCGGTGCCCGGCGCGAGCGCCCGGACCATCTCGGTGCACAGGTCGTCGCGGGGGTCCTCCCGCCGGTTTCGCGCGTACTCGTCGAGCAGATGCTGCAGGGCGACGACCTCGCGGGCCGCGGCGATCCGCCCCTCCTCCCCGACGGGGAGGAAGAACAGCTCCTCGGCGCGGTAGCTCGTCTCCACGGCCAGCGGCACGTGCTCGGGATCGAGGCCCAGCAGACGCCCGATCACCTCCCCGGGCAGCCTCCTGGCGTACGCGCCGACCAGTTCGATCCGGCCCGCCGAGGCGAAGGCGTCCACGAGTGACTCGGCGCGTTCCCGGATGAACGGCACGACCGAGGCGACCCGGGCGGGTGACAGTCCCCGGACGAGCGGGGTCCGGTAGCGCTGGTGCGCCTCCCCGTCGGAGGTGACCACGACGGGCGCGCCGCCGACGCCCTTGGCGAGTTCGGCGAGCACGGACGGTTCGGGGACGAAGTCGCCGCGCAGCGCGTTGGCCGAGGAGAAGACCTCCGGTCTGCGTAGCACCTCGCGCACGTCGGCGTCCCTGGCGACCAGCCAGGCGTCCATCTCGGGAAGGAAGGTCAGCCCGGGAGTGTCGCGGGCCTTCGCATAAAGGGGATAGGGATCGCGAAGCAGCGCGTCGGACATGCGGGCCTCCCGTGATCGGAATCCGGTTTCTCCCGCCATATTGATCGGCTCCGGCCCGTACGTGAACGCTTCGCGGCCGATGGGCCCGACCCGATCGCGCCCGGGCGTGGGATCCGCACCGCGGGGGGTAAGGAGAGACCGGAAGGAGAAGGGCATGCCTGACCCTGCGGAAACGGAGCGGCTGCGCCAGGTCGTGGACGAGGTCTTTCACGACCGCCTCCGCGTGACGCGCCGCGAGCTCTACTCCGCCGCCGCCGCGGACATCCACGTGCCGGCCGAGACCCTCGCCCTCCTGAACGAGATCCCCGAGGGCTCCTACAGCCGGCGGGAGATGCTGGAGGCCATCGAGGGGGCCGTACGGGACCGGGACGAGGCGGAAAGGAAGGCGCGGCCACCGGAGCACATCACCGCGCTGGAGGACACGGCCGAGGCCGAGCACGCCATCGCCGACGACACGACGCTGGACGCGCTGATCCAGGAATCCTCCGGCCCTCCGCCGGACGCGCCGCGGTTCCGGGAGCCGGGCGAGTGAGACGCCTCTGCGCACGAGAAGGGGCACGAGAAGGGGCACGAGAAGGCGCGTGAGAAGGAGGAGGGGTGACGCGATGCGATCTCGCCCGGTGACGATGTGGGTGCGGCGCTACCTGCCCGACGGCAACCCGTTACGGCGCGGAACCGACCGCGTCGAGTCCATGGCCGTCCTGGCCTTCCTGATCCTGGCCGTGCTGAGCCTGGCCGCGGCGTTCGCCGTGGGGGCCGCCGTCTTTCGCGGCGGCCTGGCCGAGGAGCACACCGGGCGGTGGGTGACGGCCACCGTCACGCGGGACGCGCCGGCCGCCACCTGGGTCGCGGTGGAGGGCACGGCCGCGCGGCTGCGCACGGGCGTCGCCTGGACCGCCCCCGACGGCCGTACGGTGACCGGGCAGGCGCCGGTCCCCTCGGCGGCCAAGGCCGGCACGCCCGTGCGGATCTGGCTGGACCGCGACGGCAGGCCGGGCGACGGCCCGCGGAGCCGGATCGACACGGTCGCGGACGGCGTCGCGTCCGGAACGGCCACGGCGGCGCTGTCGCTGACGGCCCTGCTGGCGTGCCTCGCCCTCGTCCGCCGCCGTCTGGATCACCACAGGTACGCCGCCTGGGACGCCGGATGGCTCGCGATGAACCGGCGGCGCAAGCCCGAGGACGCGTGAGCAGACACACAGGAGGCGCGCCGTGCTGACAGTCACCGACCACGCCGTTCAGGCGATCCGCGATCTGATGGTGGGGGAGTATCTCCCCGAGGAGGCGGGCCTGCGCATCGCGGCCAAGCCGGGCGAGCCCGCCTCGCTGGAGCTCTCGCTGGTGAGCGCGCCGTTCTCGGGCGACGAGGTGATCGAGAGAGCGGACGTGCGCGTCTTCCTCGAACCGCAGGTCGCGCAGGCTGTCGGCGGCAAGACGCTGGACGCGGAGACCGGTCCCGGAGGCCGCCCGACCTTCCGCCTCAGCTGAGACTCACTGGTCGCCCTCGTCTTCCTCGTCGTCGGGCGGCAGGCCGGTGCCCGCCACCGTGTCGGCGAGCTGGTCGTCGTCGAGCCGCCCGGTCGGCGGCTGCCCGAGGGTCCCGCCCGACGCCCCGCCGCCGGAGATTCCCTTGCCGCCGACGATGCCGGCGGCGTCCTGGTCCGCCTGCTCCACCGACCCCTGCCGGGTGGCCCGGATGCCGGGCGTCCGGTTCTTGAACCGCGGGTCGTCCTGCGCGTTCGTCGCCAGCTCCTCGGCGAGCTGCTTCGGGTTCGTCTTCTTCTCGTCCATACGGGCCGCCGTACCCGGCGGCCCGCACGCCATTCACAGGTCAGAGCATCTCAGAGCATCTCGGCGCGCCGGCCGCGCAGCGCCTCCAGGCCGACCAGGTCGTCCGGCTCGGCGTCCGGGGTCTCCTGGTCGAACCTCGCCAGGGCCGGGTGGCGCAGGGCCAGCGTGATCGTGAGCGCGATGGCCAGGCCGCACACGACGTACAGCAGGCCGATGCCGCGGCCCTCGCCGACCCCGATCACCCTGCCGACCGTGCCGGCCAGCGGGCCGTCCGGCCGCATCAGCGGCTCGAAGACCAGCCCCACCAGCCAGGCCTGTACGGCCAGGCCGACCGGCTGGGTCGACAGCGCGAGCATCCGGTTGATCGCGATGACCCGGGCGTGGTAGCGCTGGGGCACCTTCGAGTGGATGATCGTCAGCCAGATGCCGTCGCTGATCGTCATCATCAGCGACATGCCGAAGGCCCCGACCGTGATGAGGACGAGCGACGGGCGCAGCCCGGCGATCGCGCAGAAGATCCCGAGCACACCGGCGGCCGACAGCATGCCGAACATCCGGCGGTCGCGCGGGCCGCCCCACAGCGTGATGACCAGGCCGCCGCAGACCGCGCCGATCCCGGCGAGCAGCGCCACCCGCCCGGTGTCGGCCAGCTCGCCGACCGACAGCACCAGCGGCGAGATCATGATGAACCCGGTGAACAGGAAGAAGTTCACGATGAACATCGTGAAGGCCATGGCCCGCAGGCCCCGCCGCCGCAGCAGGTAGCGGAAGCCGTTGCGGATCTCGGCGGAGACCGTCTCCCTGCGCCGCCAGGCCATCGTGGCCGGGAAGCGCACGAGCAGGGTCACGGCGAACGCGATCGCGTAGCAGACCACGTTGGCGGTCAGGATGCCCTCGATGCCGATCAACGCCAGCACGGCGACGGAGAACAGCGGGACCATGAGCTGGGCCACGGCGTTGCCGAGCTGGACGACGCCGCCGACGTGGTGCAGGTAGTGCTTGGGCGCGAGCTGCGGACCGGCCGACTGCCAGGCCACCCGTTGCAGGGTCACCGATATCGACAGCACCACCAGCAGGCCGTACAGCACGGGCATGGTCAGCACGTCGCCGGCCATCAGCGCGAGCAGCGCGGCCTGTACGGCCAGGGACACGCCGTCGGCCGCCAGCATCGCCCGCTTGCGGTCGTACCGGTCGACGAGTGCGCCGATCAGCGGCGCGAGCACGAGCCCCGGCACCAGCCCGATGATGGCGAACAGGCCGAACTGCACCAGCGAGCCGGTCTTCAGGTACGCCCAGATCGGCACCGCGAACTCGGTCATCACGGCGCCGATCATGGAGACGATCTGGCCGGTCGCCACCGTGAAGAAGCGGCCCAGGCTGGGCTGCGGCCCGGCGACGTCGGCCCGCCGGTCGGTGGACAGCGCCTGCCGCCACCAGGTCGCCGGGTCGTCGGGCGGGCGTGGCCGCCACTCCCCGGGACTCTCGACGGCGGTGTGGGTGGTCGTGACGATCGCGGCCAGTTCCTCGGTGCGATACCGGAGGAAGTAGTGACCGGCCTCGGCCATCACGACCAGCGCCGTGGTCTCGGAGACGCAGTGCCAGTCGCGGTAGCGCTCCTGGTAGAAGTCGGTCAGCGCGTCGCGGTCGCCGACAATGGAGATCACCGGGGCGCGCAGCTGCGGGCTCTGCCGCTCCACGAGCTCGCTGAAGTAGTCCTCGCCGGCCCGCGCGTCCACCCGCATCGTGCGGATGATGTGGTCGACCTGATCGGGGTCGAGGTCCTGCAGGTCGGCGCCCATCGCGCGGAGCCAGTTCGCGTGCGCGTTGGCGTTGTCCAGCGCCTTACTGCGGAAGATGCGGCCCAGCAGGCCGTTCAGGCCCTTCGTGGGGGTGGCGAACGGGAAGCTGCCGCCCATGTAGACGGCCTCGACGCGCCGTCCGGCGGCCTCCAGCCGCCGCGCGATCTCGGCGGTCAGCGCGCTGCCGACGCAGTGGCCGTACAGCGCGACCGGGCCGCGCACGCGGTCGAGCACCTCGTCGCAGACCCGCTGGGCGGCCTCGTGGAAGCCGATCGTGCTCTCCTCGACGCCCAGCTCGTGGCCGGGCAGGGCGACCGCGAACAGCGAGTGACCGTCCGGCAGCGCGTCCGCCAGCGGCTGGTAGACCATCGCGCTGGCCCCGCCGTACGGGATGCAGACGAGCGACAGCGTCGGCGCCTTGACCGGACGGGTGAGCTCGACCAGCAGGCCACGCGGGCCGTCCCCGGGCTCCTCGGGTGTCTCCTGAGCGGCGTCGATCAGCGCGGCCAGCTCGCGGACGGTGCGGTTGGCGATCGCGTCGAGCACGGTCACCTGGTAGCCGCCGGCGGGCAGCGCCTGGCGCAGCTTGGCGACCATGCGGATGAGCAGCAGCGAGTGGCCGCCGAGCGCGTTGAAGTCGCTGTCGATCGAGACGGCCTCGATGCCGAGGACCTCCCGCCAGACCCCGGCCACCGTGATCTCGGTCTCGGTGGTCGGCTCCGCCAGCTCCTCGCCCACCCGGACCACCGGATCGGGCAGCGCCCTGCGGTCCACCTTGCCGTTGGCGTTGAGCGGGATGGTCTCCAGCGGCACGAACACCGACGGGACCATGTATTCCGGCAGCCGGGCCGTGCAGTGCTCGGCGAGATCGGATAACTCGGCATCTGTCGCCACGTAGTAGGCGACCAGCCGCTTGTCCTCGGGTGTGAACGCGTGCACGGTGACGACCGCGTCGCGCACGCCGGGGTGATCGAGGACGGCCGCCCGCACCTCGTCCAGCTCGATGCGGTAGCCGCGGATCTTCACCTGGTCGTCGAACCGGCCGAGGAAGGCCACGTTCCCGTCGCGGGTCCAGGCCACCCGGTCGCCGGTGCGGTACATCCGTCCGCCCCCGTTCCCGGAAACAGGGTGGAAGGGATCCGGCAGGAACCGCTCCTCGGTGAGGTCCGGCCGGTTGATGTAGCCCCGGGTCACGCCCACGCCGCCGACGTACAGCTCGCCCGGCACGCCGACCGGCTGCAGCCGCCGGGCGGCGTCCAGGACGTACATCCGCATGTTGGGCAGCGGGCGGCCGATCGGGACGACCTCCACGAGCTGGGCGTCCCGCACGGGGTAGACACACGTGCCGACCGACGCCTCGGTGGGGCCGTACTCGTTGATCAGCCGGCCCGGGCCGAGCATTTCCAGCCACCGGTTGGCCATCGAGCCGGGCAGCGCCTCGCCCGCCACGACGATCTTCCCGGCGAGCGCGGCGGCCTGCCGGGCGTCGATCTGGTGACCGAGCACCTCCAGGTGGCCGGGAGTGCACTTGATGAAGCCGTACGGCCCGCCCGCCACCAGCAGCGCGCCCAGCTCGCCCATGTCGAAGTCCTGCGGCAGCACGGTGACGCGCTGACCGGCGGCGAGCGGCGCCCACAGGTTGGGCACCACGAGGTCGAACGCCACTGAGCCGAACAGCGGGGCGCCGCCGTCGCCTTCGGACGCCAGGTCCTCGACGGCCCACCACACGTGGTTCACCAGCCCGCGGTGGGTGACCTGCACGCCCTTCGGCTTGCCCGTGGACCCCGACGTGAAGATCACATACGCCAGCCGGTCGATGTCGTACGGCACGCCGACCGGGTCGCTCGGCTGCTCGTCGAGCAGGCCGCCCTCCACGTCCACGAGGTCCACGGCGTCGACACCGTCGAAGAGGTGCGCGTGACCCGCCGAGGTCAGGACCAGCGGGGTCGCGGCGATCGACAGCATGTCGCGGACGCGCTGCGCGGGAAACCTGGGGTCCATCGGCAGGTAGGCGGCGCCCGCCTTCCACACGCCCAGCAGGCAGGCGATCAGTTCCGGACTCCGGTCGAGCAGCACGCCCACCGTGTCCTCCGGGCCGATGCCCCGCTCGCGCAGCAGATGGGCGACCTGGTTGGCGCGGGCGTGCAGCTCGGCGTACGTGGTCGTGCGGCCCTCGAAGGAGACCGCCACCGCGCCGGAGCCCGCGTGCCGGTCCAGCAGCTCGGGCAGGGCCACCTCCGGGTACGGCCGGGCGGAGTCGTTCCACGCGCCGAGCACGAGGTCGCGCTCGGCGTCGGTCAGCAGGTCGAGGCCGGCCAGCGGCGTGTCCGGCGCGGCGGCGATCCGCTCGGCCAGCGCCCGGTAGTGCCCGGCGAGCCGGGCGACGGCGTCCTCGTCGAACCGGTCCCTCTGGTAGGTCAGGTAGAGCTTGGGGTCGTCCGCCTCGCCGAGGTGGACCAGCAGCGCCAGGTCGTAGGTGAAGTCGTCGACCTCGTGCTCCCACACCGAGGCGTCGAGCTCGGGCCAGCGCCCGCGCTGGTCGCGGAAGGCCCGCAGCGAGAAGCCCACCGTGGACAGCGAGAACGCGCGGGCGTCCCGGTCGCTCAGCGCCCCGGCGAGCTCGGAGAACGGCAGGTGGTTGGCGAGCGCCTCGCCGAGCCTGCGCCGCACCCCGGCCGCGGCCTGCCGGAACGACGGGTCGCCCGACAGGTCGGCCCGCAGCGGGAGGGCGTTGACGAAGCAGCCCACGACGGGCTCCAGCTCCACCCGGCGGCGGCCCCCGTTCACGGAGGCGATCGTGAGGTCGTCCTGCCCGGTGTAGCGGGCCAGCAGCATCGAGAAGACCGTGAGCAGCGCCACGAACGGCGTGGTCCCCGGCCCGCCCGCCTCCTGGAGCAGCCGGAGCGTCTCGCCGGGCAGCGTGAACAGGTGGGAGCCGCTCCGCTTGCCCCCGGCGACGCCCTGGCCGTCCCGCGCGATGGGGAGCTCCACCGCGCCGGCGCCGTCGAGCCGTTCGCGCCAGTACGCCAGGCGCCGCTCGCGCAGCTCCGGCGTGAGCTCGCGGCGCGACCAGGCGGCGTAGTCGGCGTACTGGATCGCGGGCGGGCCGATGTCCACCGGGCGGCCCTCGTGGGCGGCGGCGTACGCCGTGGTCAGCTCGTCCACGACGATGCCGACCGACCACCCGTCGCACGCGATGTGGTGACAGGCGAACAGCAGCACGTGGTCCTCGTCGGCCAGCCGGACCAGCGTGGTCCGGTGCACCGGGCCGGTCGCCAGGTCGAAGCGCTCGACCGCCGCCGCGAGCGTGATCTCCCGGGCCCGGTCCTCGCGCTCGGACTCCGGCAGGTGCCGCAGGTCGACCACGTGCAGCGGCGCGGGCCCGGGGTCCAGGACGATCTGGCGGGGCTCGTGGTCGCCGCGGACGGGGCCGTCCGCACCGCTCTCGTAGACGGTGCGCAGGATCTCGTGGCGCTCGACCAGGCCGTCCAGGGCCGCGGTCAGGGCGGGGACGTCGAGCGGGCCGGTGAGCCGCAGGCCGATCGTCGCGTTCGGCGCGGGCGCTCCCTCGGCGAACCGCGCGCCGAGCCACATCTGGGCCTGCTCGTACGAGCAGGGCGCGGGCCCCTCGTCCTGCCGGGTGATCGCGTTCGCGGCGGCGGCCCTGGCGGCGAGAAGCCGGCGCAGCGCCTCCTGGCGGCGTGGGGAAAGCGACGCTATTAGATGCTCGTTGTCAGTCGTCGGCGTTATCGTCACCGAGCGTTCTCCTCTCTGCGACTAATGCGCAGGACAGCTGACCACGCAGAAAAGTGGTTGAACCAGAAAACGCTTGATCGTCGATTGCGCAGGACCTCTCCGCGTATCTCGCCGCGTTTCGGGCCGAGATGCGTGGGAGCGCTCCCATGAAAGTGATTATTTTACGATACGGGACGCACGCTGGGTAACGCAAGCCTCACTTCGACCTGCGCTCGGGCGCCCAGAGTAAGGGGAAACCGACCTTCCGTCATCGGTTGCGGGGGGCGAAACATGCGCGTTCGCCGGCATTGTCGGTGGCCACTGGGGCAAGTCGGATAATTTGACTGACGTCGTCGGGCGAACCGGATCAAATATGTTTCTTGCGCGTGACCCGACCCGGGTTCTATGTTGGCCGCCGGAATCTCTTTCTCGCAGGGGCGCCGCCTATTCGAGGGCTCGCCTGCCTCCTTGATTCGATTTTCTCCGTGCTCGGCCGTGGCCGGATTTCGCGCAGAAGGAGGACGCATGGACGACTTGTGGAAGCCCCTGGAAATAACCCCGGACGGCGGCCCGGCCACGCCCGAGGGACTGGTGGAACGCCTGCGCGGAACGGACGTGGGCGACCTGCTCGTGCGGGAGAAGGCCCTCGTCTTCCGGGGCTTCGGCGTCACTCCCGGGACCCTCGACCCCGTCATGGACACGCTCCTGCCCAACCGGCTGGCGTACGTCCACGGCAACTCGCCCCGCACCAAGGTGGGCGGCAACGTCTACACCTCCACCGAGTATCCGCCCGAGTACACGATCTCGATGCACAACGAGCTGTCCTACTCGGCCACCTGGCCCTCGCGCCTGCTGTTCTTCTGCGAGAAGGCGGCCGAGACCGGCGGGGCCACCCCCGTGGTGGACGGCGTGCGCTGGCTGGAGTCGCTCGACGACGAGGTCAGGGAGGCCTTCGCCAAGGGCGTGCGCTACACCCAGAACCTCCACGCGGGCCGGGGGCTCGGCAAGAGCTGGCAGGACACGTTCGAGACCGGCGACCGCGACGAGGTGGCCGGATTCCTCGACCGGATCGGCGCGGACTGGCAGTGGCGGCCCGACGGGGGCCTGCGGGTCTCCCAGGTCAGGCCGGCCACCACCCGGCACCCCGTGACCGGGACCGAGGTGTGGTTCAACCAGGCCGACCAGTGGCATCCGGCATCGCTGGGCGACGAGTCCGCCGCCATGCTCGCCGAACTCATGCCGCCGGAGGAGCTGCCCCAGTCGGTGACCTTCCCCGACGGCGCCCCGATCCCCGGCGAGTACGTGATCCAGGTGCGTGACCGGGGCCTGGACAACGCGGTCGACGTGGACTGGCGGACCGGCGACCTGCTGTTGATCGACAACGTGCTGGTCGGCCACGGCCGCAGGCCCTTCACCGGCTCCCGCCGCGTCCTCGTCGCCATGTCCGACTGATCGCGCTCTCGAAGGGGAAACCGCAGTGAACAAGATCGGACTTGGGGTCGCCGCGACCTTCACCGCCGAGCCGCTCGCCGACGCTCTGCGGTTCTGGCTCGGCGAGCTCGGCGTCGGGGGTGGGATCGCCTTCGCGCCGTACGGCCAGGTGTTCCCCTCGCTGCTCGACCCCGGCAGCGAGCTCGGCCGGGCCGGCGCCGCCGTCGTCCTGGTCCGTGCCGAGGATCTGGTCGCCGGGGAGGACGGGCTCGACGAGGTGGAGGCCGTGGCCAGGGACCTCATCGCCGCGTTGCGGGCCTCGGCGGCGGCGTCGGGCACGCCCCACGTGCTGGTCGTCTGCCCCGCCTCGCCGGAGCGCGGCTCGGCCGCCGCGCACGCCCGGCTGGCCGCGAGGCTGACCGAGGCGTTCGAGGACCACTCCGCCGTGTCCGTGCTCACGTCGGCGGAGCCGTACGAGCCGGGGGAGGACTCGCAGGACGGCGAGATCCACGACGCCTGGGCCGACCGCACCGGCAACGTCCCCTACACCGACCGCTACTTCGCGGCGTGCGCGTCGGCGGTCGTGCGCCGCCTGCGCGCCATGACCACCCCGCGCCCCAAGGTCGTCGTGGCCGACTGCGACGGCACGCTGTGGGACGGCGTCGTCGGCGAGGACGGCCCGGACGGCGTGGTGATCGGCCCCGACCGGATGGAGATCTGGCGGCTGCTCGCCCGTCAGGTCGCCGCCGGCAGGCTGCTGTGCCTGTGCAGCAAGAACGAGGAGAAGGACGTCCGCGCCGTCCTCGACCGGCATCCGGAGCTGCCGCTCGGCACCGGCGACATCACCGCGATGCGCGTCGGATGGGAGGCGAAGTCGCAGGCTCTGCGCTCCCTCGCGGCCGAGCTGAACGTCGGGCTCGACTCCTTCGTCCTGATCGACGACAGCCCGATCGAGTGCGCCGAGGTCCGCGCCGGCTGCCCGGAGGCGCTGACGCTGCGGGTCCCGGCGGACGCGGCGCGGGCGGCGGAGTTCCTGCGGCACTGCTGGCCGCTCGACCTGACCGCGGTCACCGCGGCCGACCGCGAGCGCACGCGCTACTACCGGGAGGAACGGCGGCGTGAGCAGGCCAGGGCGGGGATGTCCCTCGCCGACTTCTTCGCCACGCTCGACCTGCGGGTGACGATCACCCCCGCCGGTCCCGAGCACGAGGCGCGGGCCGCCCAGCTCGCCGAGCGGACCAACCAGTTCAATCTGTCCGGCGTACGGCTGCTGCCGGCCGGTGCGGAGTGCCACGTCGTCGCGGTGCGGGACCGGTTCGGCGACTACGGCGTGGTCGGGCTGACCGCCGCGCGGGCGGACGGCGACACGCTCCGGGCCGAGGCGTTCCTGCTGAGCTGCCGCGCGCTGGGACGCGGGGTGGAGCACCGCATGCTCGCGCACCTGGGCGAGCTCGCCCGCGAGCGGGGGCTGGCCCGGGTGGCCCTGGACTTCCGCCCGAGCGGGCGCAACCGGCCCGCCGCCGACTTCCTCGCCACGCTGCCCGCCACGGCCGAGCCGTACGGCGAGGGGGTCCGGCACGTCCTCGACGCGGACGCGGCGGCGGCCGTCAGGCATTCCCCCGAGGCGACCGGCCCGCGGGACGAACCGGCGCCGGGCCCTGCTGAGGAGAGGGCAGCGGGGCCCGTCGCCGACTGGGTCACCGTCGAGCGGATCGCGACCGGGCTGACCGGCGCGGACGCGATCCTGGCGGCGATGCGCGCGGCGCGGCCCGCGGTGGCGGTCGCCGGGGCGAGCCCGGTCGAGGCCGCCGTCATGGGGTGGTGGGCGGAGCTGCTCGACGTGCCGCCCACCTCCGTGACCGACGGGTTCTTCGAGCTGGGCGGCCACTCGCTGCGCCTGGTGCAGTTCATGGCGCGGGTGCGCGCCGAGTTCGGCGTCGAGCTGCCCTTCGACACCCTTTACACCACCTCGTTCACTGTGGCCGAGGTCGCGAAGGTGATCGAGGAGCGGCAGCTGGCGGAGGCCGGGGACGAGGAGCTGGCCGGGCTGCTCGACGAGCTCGCCGGACTGTCGGACGAGGAGATCGACGCCCTGCTCGCCTCCGGGGACGCCTGACCCGATGGCCGTGATCCTGCTGAGCACCCACGGCACCAACGGCGACGTCCTGCCGTTCGTACGGCTCGGTCGCGAGCTGGCGGCCCGGGGTCACGAGGTGAGCGTGCTCACCCACGCGTGGTTCGCCGGCCGGATCGCCGCCGCCGGGCTGCGCCACCTGCCGATCGACACCGACGAGGCGTACGACCGCCATCTGGAGGACACCCGCAGGTTCATGCTCGACCCCCTGCGCGATCCGGACGGGGTTCTGGCGCTCTACCGGCGCAACGGGCTGTTCGGCCAGCTCCGCGACGAAGTGGAGATGATCAAGGCGCACTACCGGCCGGGGGAGACGGTGGTCGTGGCCCGGCACACCTCGGGCGTCGCGGCGCTCATGGCCGCCGAGCTGCACGGGGTGCCGGTCGCGCTGGTGGCGGTCTCGCCCAGCCAGTACCTCGCGCTGCCGGTGACCGGGCAGGTCTACCGGCACGTGCTCGGGCCCGGCTACGACGAGGTCTTCCGGGCCTTCGGGCTGCCGCCGGTGCGCGACTGGAGCGCGTACCTGACCATGCCGCGCACCCAGCTGGCGCTGTGGCCCGAGTGGTTCGACGCGGCGGGCCACCCCGCGCCCTCCTCGGTCACCCGCTGCGGCTTCGTGATGGGCGACTCCGTGACGGGCGACTCCGTGACGGGCGACTCCGTGATGGGCGACACGGCCGACGGCGCGGCGCCGCGGTGGCCTGAGCCGCCCGTCCTGATCACCGGTGGCACCGGGCAGGTGCTCCACCAGCGGTTCTACGAGGTGGCGGCCCGTGCCTGCCGCCTCGTCGGCCGGCCGGGGCTGCTGGTGACGCGGCACCGGTCGTTCGTCCCCGACCCGCTGCCCGAGGGGGTCGAGTGGACGCCCTCTGCGCCGTTCGCGGCGGTCATGCCGCACGCGAGCGCGGTCGTCCACCACGGCGGGATGGGCACGCTCGCCCGGGCGCTGGCGTCGTCGGCGCCGCAGGTCCTGCTCGCGCACGGCGTGGACCGGCCGGACAACGCGGAACGGCTGGAGCGCGCCGGGGTGGCGGCCTGGCTGCCCGTGTCGCACTGGACCGAGGAACGGGTGGCCGGCCTGCTGGCCCGGGCCCTGGAGGACCACGGATACCGGGAGCGTGTCGCGCCGCTCGCAGCCGACGCCGTCTCGGAGGAGTCCGTGCGCGTCGCCGCCGGGCACGTCGAGGCGCTGATCGGCACCGACGCGGTCCTGAAGCGGCCGGATCCGCGTGAGCGGCTGGCGCGTCTCACCCCGGAGCAGCGCACGCGCCTGGCCGCGATGGCCCGCGCCCGCCGGGGCGTGTGAAGGAGGGCCTCCCGGGTACGCCGTACGGCCACGAAGGGGGGCGCAGTGAGCGAGGAGACGACGGCGCCGATTTCGCGCTTCGACTACGACAAGGTGGCGATCGTCACCGGAGCCGACTCGGGGATCGGGCAGGCGACCGCGGTGATGCTCGCCGCCCAGGGCTTCGACGTCGGCATCACCTATCACCGGGACGAGGACGGGGCCCGGGAGACGGCGGAACAGGTCGCGGAACAGGATCGCCGCGCCGCCGTCCGGCGGCACGACCTGACCGACCCCGTCACCGCCGCCGCAGTGATCGACGAGCTCGCCGACGAGCTGGGCGGCCTCGGCGTGCTGGTCAACAACGCGGGCACCGGCACGGCAGAGCCGCTGCTGGAGATCGGTTACGACCGGTGGCGGTCGGTCCTCGCGGTCGATCTCGACGGGCCGTTCCTGTGCTCGCAGCGGGCCGCCCGCCGGATGATCGAACGCGGCGCCGGCGGCCGGATCGTCAACGTGACCAGCGTCCACGAGGAGTATCCCCGCCTCGGGGCCGGGCCGTACTGCGCGGCGAAGGGCGGCCTGCGCATGCTCAGCCGCACGCTCGCCATCGAGCTGGCCAGGCACGGCATCACGGTCAACACCGTGGCCCCCGGGGAGATCGCGACCCCCATGACCGGCCAGGAGGACCAGCCGCCCCGGCCGGGCACCCGGCCCGGCTACCCCCTCGGCCGTCCGGGCGACGCCCGCGAGGTCGCCGCCGTGATCGCCTTCCTGGCCGGGCCGGCCGCGTCGTACGTCACCGGCGCGTCGCTGTTCGTGGACGGCGGGCTCGGCCTGATGGGCCCGCAGGCCGCCGGGGACATCGGCAAGGACATCTGGGCGGGCGCCTGACGGACCCTTGTCGCGCGGCCCGGGCGTGGGTGACGATGGCGCCTGAAGACGCGGAGAGTGAGGGCGCCGTGACCAATCCATGGCTCGCGCTTGAATCCGGGGCCGACGCGGCGGAGCGCACCGGTGAGCTGCGCCGCGCCCATGAGCGCTTCCTTTCGGCCGGGGCGATCGACGGCCCGATCGACGGCCCCGTGCGCGCGGTGGTGGCCGACTCGTGGCGGCGCTCGGCCCGCGCTGTGGATCCGGACGCGCTCGCGCCGCTGGAGCTCACCGACGCCGAACTCGAGGATTATCGCGACGCGCACCCGCTGGCCCAGGTGCTGCCGCTGTTCCGCGACCTGCTGGGCGGCATCGCCGACGACGGGCGGCACCTGCTCGCGGTGTGCGACGCGGCCGGCCGGCTGCTGTGGGTCGAGGGTCACCGCGGGGCGCGGGCGCGGGCCGAGCGGATGAACTTCGTCGCCGGGGCCCGGTGGGACGAGTCCCACGCGGGCACCAATGCCCCCGGCCTCGCGCTCACGGTCGGCCATCCGGTGCAGATCTTCGCGGCCGAGCACTTCGCCGTACCGGTGCAGCCGTGGACCTGCGCCGCCGCGCCGATCCACGACCCGCACACCGGCCGCCTGCTCGGCGCGGTCGACGTGACCGGCGGCGACAACCTGGCCAGCCCGTACAGCCTGGCCCTCGTGCAGGCGGCGGCCCGCGCCGCCGAGGCCCATCTGGCCACGCTTCCGGCTCCGGCGCTCGCGCCCGCCGTGACGCTCACGGCCCTGGGCCGGGACGACGCCGTGCTCGCCGAGGGTCCGCGCCGCATCAGGCTCGGCCCCCGGCACAGCGAGATCGTCGTGCTGCTGGCCTGCCACCCCGGGGGACTGAGCAGCGACCAGCTCAGCGCGGAGCTGTACGGCGACCGCATGCTGAACCCCGTCACGCTGCGCGCGGAGCTGTCCCGGCTGCGCCACCGGCTGGGCCCGCTGCTCGACTCCCGTCCGTACCGGCTCCGGGTGCCGGTGCGGGCCGACTTCCAGGCGCTCGCCGAGCATTTGGCCGCCGCGGACGCCGACGCGGCCCTGCGTGCCTACCGGGGGCCGCTCCTGCCGGGCTCGGACGCTCCCGGCGTCGTCTGGCAGCGCCGCCTGCTCGACGACGGCGTACGCGACCTGCTGGTGTCCCGGCGCGACCCCGCGCTGCTCGAACGGTGGACGCGCGCGCCGTGGGGGAGGGACGACATCGTCGCCTGGCAGGCGCTGCTGGCCGCGCTGCCCGCCGGGTCCCCGGCCCGGGCGCGGGCCGCGCGGCGGGTGCGCGACCTCGACGCGGAGTACGGCCTGCCGGCGCCATGGTGAGGGCCATGGTGAGGGCCTGGTGAGGGGCGTGGTGAGACTCAGAGGCCGTACGTGGAGAAGAGGTTCGTGGTGGGCCAGGACGTGACCGAGTTCGCGGCGGTGTGGAGAAGGGAGTCGATGTCCCCGTAGCTAAGCCCGGAGGCGTCGTCGCGCTGGTCGAACAGCACCACCCAGCTCAGCCCGTCGTACCGCCGGACCATGAGCGTGGAGGTGCCGGCCAGCGACCCCGTGTGCCAGGTGTTGCGGCCCCCGGTGACCGGGCGGACCTGCCAGCCGAGGCCGTAGTACCAGCCGTCGGAGTTGACTCCGATCGACGGCTTGGCGAACGCCTTGGAGATCGACGCCGAGGTCAGCACGCCGGCCGCGTCGAAGAGGGTGGTGAACTTGGCCAGGTCGACGGCGGTGGCGAGCCAGCCGCCGTGGGCGGCCATGTTCTCCAGGTTGAACCCGCCGTACGGGAAGGGCACCACGGAGCCGGAGGTGTCGATCACACTCTTGCCGGTGTACTGCGAGAAGTACGGCACCTCACCCGATTTACGGAGACTCTTCGCGGTCCTGCCGAGCACCATCCGCTTGATCTTGAGGGGTGTCAGCACCTTGCTCTGGACGTAGCTCGCGTACGAGACCCCGCTCGCCTTCTCGATGATCTTCTGCAGGAGGAGGTATCCGTAGTTCGAGTACGCGTACGTCGTGCCGGGGGCGTGGTCGAGCTTGCGGCCGGTGGTGTGTTCGATGATGTGCGCCTGGGTGACGGGCAGGGAGACGCCGAGCGCGGCCGCGATCGCCCTGTCGCTGAACATCGGGTCGCCCGACACGTCGAGGTCCCAGCCGCCCAGGTGCTGCAGCAGGTGGGTCACGGTGACGGCGGCGAGGCGCGGATCGGCCGCCGTGCTCAGTCCCAGCAGCGGCGCGACCTTGGCCGAGAGGCTGAGCTTGCCGTCCTGCGCCAGCTTCAGGACCGCGGCGGCGGTGACCGGCTTGCTCAGGCTCGCGACGCGGAACAGCGAGGTGGGTCCGGCCGTGAACGAGGTGTCCGCGGTCCAGTTGTAGCCGCGGGCGAGCACCAGCTTGCCCTTGCGGACCACGGCCAGGGACGCGTGCGGGATCGTCCGTGCCTGCATGAAGCGCTTCAGCGTGTCGTCGAAGGGCTTCAGCGACGTCGTGCTGCGGCCGGTGACGCTCCACACGCGGGCCGCCGCGCTCGCCGGCGACGCGGGCAGCCCGGCGGCCAGCCCCGCCGTCGCGCCGCCCGCCAGCAGGCGCAGGGCATCCCTGCGGGAGACGGAAAACGTTTCCGAAGTCATGACCGGTGATCTTAGGGGAGATTTGACCATTCATGACCGCGGCCCTGACCGTGCGGCCCGGAGGCTGTGTGCGAAACGTCTGGAACATGGACGCAACGTGTCGGCAACGTACCCGCTACTAACGTCCGGGACGTCAGACCCACACCCTGTCCGGGAGGTCCATCTCATGACCCGTTACGCCGCGCCGGGACAGCCGGACGCCCTCATGGCGTACGAGCAGCGTTACGACCACTGGATCGGCGGCGAGTACGTCCCGCCGCAGCGGGGGCAGTACTTCGAGAACCCCACGCCGGTGACCGGTCAGACCTTCACCGAGGTCGCGCGCGGCACGGCCGAGGACGTCGAGCGCGCGCTGGACGCCGCGCACGGCGCCGCCCCCGCCTGGGGCCGCACGTCCACGACCGAGCGGGCGAACATCCTCAACCGGATCGCCGACCGCATGGAGCAGAACCTGGAGCGGCTCGCCGTCGCCGAGACCTGGGAGAACGGCAAGCCGATCCGGGAGACGCTGGCCGCCGACATCCCGCTGGCCATCGACCACTTCCGCTACTTCGCGGGGGCGATCAGGGCCCAGGAGGGCAGCCTTTCGGAGATCGACGCGGACACCGTCGCCTACCACTTCCACGAGCCGCTCGGCGTCGTCGCCCAGATCATCCCGTGGAACTTCCCGATCCTGATGGCCGCCTGGAAGCTCGCGCCGGCGCTGGCCGCCGGTAACGCCGTGGTCCTGAAGCCGGCCGAGCAGACCCCGGCGTCGATCCACTACTGGATGAGCCTGGTGGCCGACCTTCTCCCGCCGGGCGTCCTCAACATCGTCAACGGGTTCGGCGTCGAGGCCGGCAAGCCGCTGGCCTCCAGCGCGCGGGTCGCGAAGGTGGCGTTCACCGGGGAGACCACCACCGGGCGGCTGATCATGCAGTACGCCAGCGAGAACATCAAGCCGGTCACGCTGGAGCTCGGCGGCAAGAGCCCCAACCTCTTCTTCGACGACGTGTCCTCCGCCGACGACGAGTTCTTCGACAAGGCGCTGGAGGGCTTCACGATGTTCGCCCTCAACCAGGGGGAGGTCTGCACCTGCCCCTCCAGGGCACTCATCCAGCAGGGCCACTACCAGCGGTTCCTGGAGGCCGCGGTCGAGCGTACGGAGAAGATCGTCCGTGGCCACCCGCTGGACCAGGCCACCATGGTCGGCGCGCAGGCGTCCAACGACCAGCTGGAGAAGATTCTCTCGTACCTCGACATCGGCCGGCAGGAGGGCGCCAAGGTGCTCACCGGCGGGCACCGCGCCGACCTCGGCGGCGAGCTGTCGGGCGGCTACTACGTCGAGCCGACGGTCTTCGAGGGCGCCAACCACATGCGGGTGTTCCAGGAGGAGATCTTCGGACCGGTCGTCTCGGTGACCTCGTTCACCGACTTCGACGACGCTATCAAGATCGCCAACGACACGTTGTACGGCCTCGGGGCGGGCGTGTGGACCCGGGACGTCAACAAGGCCTACCGGGCCGGCCGGGCCATCCAGGCCGGGCGGGTCTGGACGAACTGCTACCACGCCTATCCCGCCCACGCCGCCTTCGGCGGCTACAAGCAGTCGGGCATCGGCAGGGAGACGCACAAGATGATGCTCGACCACTACCAGCAGACCAAGAACCTGCTGGTCAGCTACTCGCCCTCGAAGCTCGGCTTCTTCTGATGCCCGAGGTGTCCCGCGTGGACCTCACCCCCGCGGCCGCCGACCTCATCCGGCGGCTGCGGGCGGCCCACGGCCCGCTGATGTTCCACCAATCCGGCGGCTGCTGCGACGGCAGCGCCCCGATGTGCTACCTGGAGGGCGAGTTCCGCACCGGCTCCTCGGACGTGCTGCTCGCCTCGCTGACCGTCGAGGGCGTCGACGAGCCCGTCACGTTCTGGATGTCGGCAAGCCAGTTCGAGCGCTGGCGGCACACCCACCTGACCGTGGACGTCGTCCCCGGCCGGGGCAGCGGCTTCTCCCTGGAGGCGCCGGAGGGCGTGCGTTTCCTGATCCGTTCCCGCCTGCTCACCGACGCCGAACGCGCCGCCCTCGACAGCTGACGAACAATCCCACGCCTGTCATCACTCCTTGTGATCTATGCACCACAACACGCAGCGACTTGATAAGTTCAATTAGCTGCTGGTGGGGCTTATCAAAATGGAAGAGGTGGCGCGTGGCTGGCAGAGGCAGGCCGAGCCGGACCACGGTGTACGCACGTCTGGATATGGCGCTCGCCGAACTGAACGACCGGCTCGGCGGCTTGCCGAACCCACGGGAGGCCCAGGAGATCTGGGATGACATCTGGCATGAGGAGGCTCATCACTCTACGGCCCTCGAAGGGAACACGCTCGTGCTCCGTGAGGTTCGAGCGCTTCTCGACCAGGGCAGGGCGGTGGGAGCGAAAGCCCTCCGCGAGTACAACGAGGTGCGTGGCTATGCCACGGCGGCGCAGTGGGTCTACGGGCAGGCGCTTGAGCCGGATGCCTGGCACGACGGAAACCTCATCACGATCAATGAGGTCCGGAGGGTCCACCATGCGGCGATGACTCCGGTCTGGGATGTTGCGCCACATCCGGACGCGACGGATCGCGAGGGGCCGGGAAACTTCCGCGAGCACGACATCATGCCCTTCTCCGAAGGGATGACGCCGCCACCTTGGCCCTTGGTGCCGGAGCAGGTCGGTCAGTGGGTCGCGGAGGTGTGCGCCCTGGGCAAGCGGATCGAGGCGGGTGACGAGCTTGAACATCCCCTGCCTGAGGAACTGGCCAGATTGCACAACGGCTTCGAGCGCATTCACCCCTTCCTCGATGGCAATGGTCGTACTGGACGTCTCGTTGTGAATCTCGTTCTCGTCAGGCTTCGCTACCCTCCGATCATCATTCTGAAGCGACAGCGTTCCTCCTACCTTGCGGCGCTGCGGCGAGCGGACAACGGGGACTACGGTGCGCTGGGTGAACTGATCGCAC
Source organism: Microbispora sp. NPDC046933 (assembly GCF_040644635.1). Lineage (NCBI taxonomy): Bacteria > Bacillati > Actinomycetota > Actinomycetes > Streptosporangiales > Streptosporangiaceae > Microbispora > Microbispora sp. NPDC046933. The sequence continues at coordinate 273,334 of NZ_JBEYWW010000009.1, forward strand.
GCGCGATGGAGGACAATCTCAACCGCTTCATCGTCCCGAACATCGCCGGGCCTGCCCGTCTGGTTCCGCTGGCGGCGCTCGCCGACGAGGAGTTCAGCCTCGCGGCTCTCCGGCAGGCCGCTCAGCGTGGCCGCCTCAAGGCCGTCCAGGGGTCCGATGGGATCTGGAGGTCCTCACGCAAGTCCGTGGAGGCGTACCGGGCCTCGAAGCACCAGCGGCCGGCGGGGCGAGGATAAGAAGTGGCGGAGGCCGCGGCGGGTGGCCGCGGCCTCCGGGACTTCACAGGGATGTGCCGGTACCTGTGCGCCTGGAACTAGATCTTGCCGGTGCCCGCGTTGGCGAGGACGTTCGCCTTCACACCGCTGGGGTTGTCCACCGTGTACGAGTACGGGACGGAGGCGACGCTGCCGGAGGTCTGCGGCGTGCCCGAGTTCACGAAGTAGTTGTTGCGGGCGACGATCGACCCGCCCGGCGACGAGCCCTCGGCGATGTGGGTGGGCTCGGCGATGTTCTCGAAGTAGTTGCCCTCGACGAGCACGCCCGCGCCGCAGGTGGAGGCGATGCCGTAGCTGTAGTCGGTGTAGGACGGGTCCTTGTAGTAGTAGTTGTTGAACACGTGGACCGGGTTGCCGAAGCGCACCCGGGGGTTGCGCTGGGCGCAGGTCTGGAACGCGTTGTGGTGGTACGTCACGCGCAGGTGCCCGGAGTCCTCGGAGCTGTTGCCGTCGCTGTGGCCGACGAGCGAGCACTTGACGTGGTCGTGCAGCTTGTTCCAGGAGACGGTGACGTAGTCGGAGCCGTGCGTGACGTCCAGCAGGCCGTCGTAGTAGTCCGTGCCGTGGCTGGTGTCGCTCGACAGGTCGTTGTGGTCGAGCCACACGCGCTTGGCGTTGTCGAGGTGGATCGCGTCGCCGTTGCCGTTGCCGGCCCGGACCTTCGAGATCTTCATGTTGCGCACGATGACGTTGCCGACGTCACGGATGTTCAGGCCGCAGCCGGTCAGCCCGGAGTTCGCGCCGACGCCGAGGACAGTGGTGTTGCCGCCCACCCGTACGTCCTCGGAGCAGGTGAAGTTGCCGTTCACCTGGACGATCTTCGCGGCGTCGCCCTTCACGGCGGTGGTGAGCGCGGTCAGGGAGGTGACCGTCGTCGTGGCGCCGCCGGCGCCGCCGGTCGTGCCGCCGCCCTGGGTCGCCCAGCCGATCAGCCCGGTGGTGGGCGGGGTGGTCGGGCCGCCCGTGGGCGTGGTGCTGGGCGTGGGCGTCGGGCTGTTCGTGGGGGTGGCCGTGGGGGTGCCGCTCGGGGTCGAGCCGGCCGGTTGGAGGGTCCACTGTTTGGTGGCGGCCGAGTCGCAGGAGTTCTGCTGCACCGGCGCGCCCGAGGAGGTGGAGTTGTCCTTGGTGTTCAGGCACTTGTCGCTGTTGGCGTTGATCACCTGGTAGTTCGACCCCGAGGCGGTGAGTTCCCA